>PLYJ01000243.1 GCA_003151745.1 Bacteroidota bacterium | reverse complement strand
TCAAGCTATTTCAGGAAGGGACACAGGTGTATGTTTTTGCCGTGAAAGCACCAGTTAGGGTTCAATTTCATAAAATAAAATAAAGCTTTAGGTTTACTTTTTAGGGCTTTCCCTGCTTGTATAAGGTGAAATTATTTTGCATCCTTTTTTAGAGGAGACCGTAAGAAATGAAACCAGAAAACGGCAGCAAAAGCATACACCGGTGATTAAACTTCTTCCTTTATTCATAACCCTCTTACTTCCTAACATTCAAACACAAAGCAGCGCGCAACCATCCATCATTCTTTTTGAACGGCTGTTTAGCAATCCGAAGAATGGCTTTCAAATTCGCGGTGAAATAATTGACGGCTATGGCCGTGTTCATAGCTTTAACAACAGGAACGACAAGCCCGGCTTGAAATACAGAGACTGGAACCTTGGTAAAAAAGCGGCTAAGCCTTTCTGCTGGGAGATGACGCCATCGGAAATAGAAAGGAATTTAAACATGACTGATTCAGTTGTTGGCGCTGTGAAGGCCGATACGTTATCTAAATATCTTCACCTGCTTCATTCGTTTGCCGAAAGCAACAGGAATTTTGAATCTACGCTGGTGGTCTGCGGCACTTCGTTTGAGAGGGATAACGCTGCCTGCACAACATCGCTGTATGGTTTTGTCTATGATTCAGAAAAAAATATATATAAAAGAATTTGGATTGAAAACCACAGCAACATAGAATGGGAAAATCAATCGGAGACGGTGGATGCATTCAGGCAGTGGAAATGGTGAAGGAGTTTAAGATGCGGGTAGCCGTTGGCTGGATGATGAACTATGCACATGCTGCGCAGTAGGTTTTTTTCCGGTCAGGAAACGAACTTATATCCAACTCCTCTTATAGAAAAAAAGTATTTGGGTTCACGCGGATTCTGTTCAAAGTATTTGCGGAAGGCAAGAATGAAGTTGTCAACCGTGCGGGTGGAAGGGTATATATCATAACCCCATACGTTTTCTAATATCTGTTCGCGTGATACCACTTGGTTGCGACGTTCAATGAGCAACTTCAAAAGCAGGATTTCTTTCTTTGTTAAGGAGTATTCCTTTCTGTTTGCTCCTTTTATTTTGTAGGTAATAAAATTCACTTCGTTGCCATCGAACTTAAAGGTGTCTTTAATGGCTGATTGTTCGTCCTGTTTAAGCCCGCGCATGATGAGCTTTTGCACACGCAGCAAAAACTCTTCCAGGTTAAAAGGCTTGGTCAGGTAATCATCAGCGCCAATCTTAAGACCAGCCACACGGTCTGCGCTTGATCCCTTAGCTGTAACGAACAGTATGGGAATGCTGGTGTTTTGAAGGCGAATTTTCTCACACACGTTAAACCCGTCCACTTCCGGCATCATTACATCAAGGATAATGAGATCAAAACGCTGCCTGTTAAAGGTGGTTAAGGCATCTTTGCCATTTGCAACAGCAGTTACTCCATATCCCTCCAGTTCAAGATTCAGCTTGATGGTTTCCAGGAGATGCTCTTCATCTTCGGCTAATAGTATGCGATACATATTTTCTATCTTCGCACGCAAATTTAAACATTAGTTTAAGGTTTGAAGTTTTATGCCGGAAGTTTATAGCATTTTATGACTTTTCATACTCTTAAACCTTGAACTTTAAATCTTGAACCTTAAACTTTAAACCTCAAACCATATATGACCATACACAAGGAAGGATATGCCTCGCTGATCATTACTATTCTGGTTCTCGGCGGCATTAATGTGGCAGCAATAGAATTAATCAGCCAGTACGCTTATATTACAATGATCATTCAAGTTCTGTCCGGCTTGCTTTTTCTTTTGATATTAAACTTTTTCCGCAGTCCTAACAGGAGAATTATACGCGGAGAAAAAGAAATACTTGCTCCTGCTGATGGAAAAGTGGTTGTGATAGAGGAGACTACAGAAACAGAGGTGCTCAAAGACAGAAGGATACAAATTTCTATATTTATGTCTCCGCTCAACGTGCATATTAACCGTTATCCTGTGAGCGGTAAGATTAGTTTTCTTAAATATCATCCCGGTTTATTCCTCGTTGCCTGGCATCCTAAATCGTCAACAGAAAATGAACGCACCACTGTGGTAATTGATAACAGTCGCGGCATTCGCTTTGTGGTAAGACAGATTGCAGGAGCTGTTGCAAGAAGAATTGTTTACTATCCAAGTGAAGGAGAAATAGTGCTGCAGGGTGATGAGTTGGGGTTCATTAAGTTTGGCTCGCGTGTGGATGTTTTTCTTCCGCTCGACGCAAAAATAAAGGTGCAATTGAATCAAAAAACTGTCGGCGGGCAAACGGTGCTTGCGGAATTGCCCTGAAGAATCATAACTTTTGTTTAACAAATCCCCCTGCCAACTTCAGTATTACTTCATGCCGTTTAAGGTAACTTTGTCGCTTTAAAAATTGGATTGAAAAAGATTTTCCTTTTCCTGCTTTTCCCATTCGCATCCCTTGCACAACAGGTGGAAGCAGTAAAGTTTTCATTTGTTGATTCCTTGATGAAGAATAATTCTGATACTACATATGTCATTAACTTTTGGGCAACATGGTGTAAGCCTTGCGTTCATGAACTTCCCGGCTTTGAAGCAGTAACTACGAAATATGCGGATAAAAAGATTAAAGTGATATTGATAAGTCTTGATTTTAAGAGTCAGTTAGGCTCCCGTCTCATTCCTTTTGTCAAGGAGAAAGGATTGAAGTCACAGGTTGTTCTTTTAAATGAACCTGATTATAATTCATGGATTGATAAAGTTGATAAATCGTGGAGCGGCGCATTGCCGGCAACTCTTTTAATCAATAATAGCAAGCATCAGCATGAGTTTTATGAAAAAGAATTTACGCCAGAAGAATTAAATAAATTGTTAAACCTTTAAATCAATTACTAAAATGAAAAAAGTGTTTTTGTTCCTTACTGTTATGGCAGCAATGACTGCACTCAATGCTTTTGCGCCTCCTGCCGGTTACCAGGTAGGTGATAAAGCAAAAGATTTTAAACTTAAGAATGTAGATGGCAAGATGGTTTCATTGGCTGATTACAAAAGCGCCAAGGGATTCATTGTTGTTTTCACCTGTAACCATTGCCCGTATGCCAAACTGTATGAAAGCCGCATCATTGACCTCGATAAGAAATATGCTGCGAAAGGTTATCCCGTTATAGCTATTAATCCTAACGATCCAAGCATAGAAGCGGAAGATTCGTTTGACAACATGGTGCAACGCGCGAAGGAAAAAAGTTATCCTTTCCCTTATCTTTTCGACCAGACGCAAGAGTATGCACAAGCCTATGGAGCTGTGAGAACTCCTCATGTGTTTGTACTGAACAAAAAGGGAAGCGATTTGATCGTTGAATACATAGGCGCTATTGATGATAACACGGAAGTTCCTACGGCCGTGAAAACAAAATATGTTGAGAATGCTGTGAATGAGCTTCTCGCTGGCAAAAAGGTTACTACTACTTCCACAAAAGCTGTTGGATGCGGCATTAAGTGGAAGAAAGCCTGATGTTGCAATTCGCTTCTCATCTTTGAGGAAGATCATTAAACGGAATGTTTAATTACGAATATCCCTGAGAAATTCTTTCGTTAGCTACGAAAGGATTTTTTATTTGGGTAAGATTGACGCTTTGGTTTTTAAACTTTCATACATTTGTAACATTAAACCAAATAGCCATGAAGAAAATCTACACCCTTTTACTCGTTTCAGTTTTCAGTTTTCAGTTTTCTACCGCTCAAACAAATCAATTATGGGGATTGACTTCAGCGGGAGGAGGTCCTGATTCCGGAGGCATTATTTTCAGAATTAATTTAGACGGAACCGGATTGGATACTACTATACATTTATTTGATACCTTAACAGGATTTGCTCCTATGGGTAGCCTTGTGCAGGCAATCACAGGTGTACTTTACGGAATGACATCGGGCGGCGGAGATAATAGTTCAGGTGTTATATTTAGTTATGATCCTGTTGCTCATTCTTATTCAAAGGTTTATAGCTTTGATTATAACACTAGTGGTGCATCTCCTCAAGGCACTCTGATTGCGGCAGGCAATAGCAAACTATATGGAATGACGCTGGATGGAGGAGCGAATGGTGACGGAACACTATTCAGCATTGATCCAACAAATAATAACGTTGTTCATTTGTACGATTTTACGGACCCCGGAGGACGCAATCCTTATGGCAGCCTTTTGGAAGGTACTGACAGCGTGCTTTACGGATTGACACAGCAAGGCGGTCTTGACAGCGTTGGAACGATCTTCAGTTTCGATTTGAAGAATAACACCTTTTCTGATTTGCATAATTTCACTCATGCTACCGGCGACTTTCCGAACGGAAGTTTAATGCATGCTGAAAATGGTTTGTTTTACGGAATGACTTCGAACGGTGGAGTTAATGGTTTGGGTGTCATATTCAGTTTTAATATAGCCGACAGTGTATATACTGATATTCATGATTTCAATGACACAGCAGGAAGAAATCCTTTTGGAAGTTTAATACAAGCAAGTGATGGATTGCTTTATGGTATGACTTCCGGTGGAGGGACTGATTACTTAGGTGTAATATTTAACTTTGATCCTTCTGTTAATGGATATGCTGATTTACTCGACTTTAATGAATTAAATGGCGCAACTCCTAACGGCGAACTTATGCAAGCAAGCAATAGCAAACTTTATGGACTGACTTCATTCGGAGGTGCTGACAGCGCTGGTGTATTATTTAGCTTTGATCAGTCAAATAGTAATTATGTTGATTTGCTTGATTTTAAATTTACTGATGGCCAAATTCCACTGGGAGACCTAATAGAAATAGTTCCAACGGGAATACAAGAAAACATGAATGTCGAAAATATTCAGCTTTATCCAAACCCTGCTGCTAATCAAATAAGAATTAGGAATAGAGGAGCAAGCATCGAAAGGATTACTATTCTGGATGTGCTTGGGAAGGAAGTGTATAGTCAGCAATCAGGCACTCAAAGCCCAGTATCTGAAACGGATATTAATGTAAGTGGTCTTTCTGAGGGAGTTTATTTTGTTCAGGTGCAATTAGCGAAAGGCAAATGGGTTGGAAAGTTTGTGAAGGAATAGTTTTCTTTTTACTATTGTGTTTCGAAGATCAGTAACTTGAAACTACTTATTTCTTATTCTTCCTTATTTATCACATATTTTCTCCACTTATTAAAAAGGCCCTGCATGTCCTCCGGCAGTTCGCTTTCGAAAAACATTTTCTTTTTAGAAGTGGGGTGAATGAAGCCAATGCTTTTTGCATGAAGCGCCTGGTGGGGGCAAATCTCAAAACAGTTTTCAATAAACTGTTTGTACTTCGTAAAGGTCGTTCCTTTAAGAATCTTGTCGCCGCCATATTCACCATCGTTGAATAATGGATGCCCTGCATACTTCATATGTATGCGTATCTGGTGTGTGCGGCCAGTTTCCAGCTTACATTCCACAACTGTTACATATCCGAATCGCTCCAATACTTTGTAATGAGTAACGGCATGCTTTCCTGCATCTCCTTCAGGGAAAACATGCATTACCTTCCTGTCTTTTGGATTACGCCCGATATTTCCTGTAATGGTTCCTTCATCTTCAGGAAAATCGCCCCACACAAGCGCTATATATTTGCGCTCTATGGTACGGTTGAAGAATTCTTTAGCCAGCTTGTCCATCGCTATTTCTGTTTTAGCTACGACGAGAAGACCGGAAGTATTCTTGTCAATGCGATGAACCAGCCCGGGTCGTTCAAGGCCTTTATTATACAGCGGCAATGATTTGAAGTGGTAAAACAATGCATTCACAAGCGTGCCTTGATAATTACCATAGGCAGGATGCACAACCATACCCGGAGCTTTGTTTACTATGAGCAGATCATCATCTTCATAAACAATATTTATAGGAATGTTTTCAGGGATGAGTTCAATCTCCCGCACCGGGTGAGGAAGGACAACGATAATTACATCTAAAGGCTTTACATTATAGCTTGCCTTTACAGGTTTGCCATTAACGAGAATACATTCCGCTTCACAGGCATTTTGAATCTTATTGCGGGACGTGTGCTCAATGCGATTCATCAGGAACTTATCTATCCGCAACAGCGACTGGCCCTTCTCCACTTCAATGCGATGATGTTCGTAAAGCTCTTCCTGGTCGGAATCCTTTTCTATTTCTTCTGACATGCGGGGATTAACGTGATTAGGCAGTTAAGATAATTCAGTGATGCCTTATTTATCTTAATGCTCAATAAGAATTTTGTGAGTCTCGAACTGACTTGTTTTATTGTCAGTTATTTTCAAAAGGTAGAACCCATCCTCAAGATGAGAAACATTGAGAGTTGTTTCCTTCTGCTCAATAACTAATTTACCAATAGCATCAAACAATTGACAGGAATAGGAGGAAGGATGCTTTGAATTCACAGAGATATTGATAGTATTGGATGCAGGATTAGGGAAAACATTAGCCGTAAAATCCGTTTTATTAGTTTCATTAATCCCAACATTCAGAGGGGCGCTTCCAAAGATTGGACGAATCATGACAGAGCCGGGAATATCGCTTTGTTGCCATGCACCAAGGACGTTAAAATAAAGTAAGTTGTGTGTATCCGTGTTCACATCAAAGCCAACATTTAAAAAAGCTTGTTGGAACTGAATCCACCCAACATAAATAGTACCGCTAACAACAAGAGCGGAATCGAAAGTATACGTGTAAAACCCATTGATTGTACTATCATTAGCAGGTAGCGTATCCACAAGTTGATAAAGGAGATTGTCGTTATTGGTGTTTGGTGTAAGCTGATTCCAGACTGCCAGATTGAGAAGCTGAGTATGAGGATTAAGACTCGAAGGAATCTGGTCCCAATAAATCTGAACGCCGGTTAACGTATCAGGCTTCTGCAAATCAAACCGCAAGGCTAATGATCCCTGTGAATTATCAGTTGCGTTCCAAATTCCATACGCTTGTTCTGCTGTTCCATCATCATAAGAATAATAATTACTAAGTATATTAGGTTCTTTAACAGTATCGTTTTGAGGATTAACATCTTGTATTTCTTTAAAGTTCCATGTGGAATATTCTAAATATGATTGAGGCGTAACAGGTAAATTTGCTCCGGATAATTGCTGGGTAAATTGTTTTGTTGAATATGGATTCACATTTACAGCGTTTGGACCTGCATCGTAATAAACAGCGCCATCTATAACTATGCGGAAATCATTTGTAAAATTAATAGCTATTCCTGTCAGATCCTTATACTCTACTGTATCACTCGTAACTACGTATTGAGACGGATTAGTTTTGAAATGACTGTATGGCATTGAAGTATATGGGGGAACAAGCAATGATTTATTACGGTAAAGAAATGCGCCTTCGTTTGTAAAACCTGTATCATTGGCATTACGATCTTTGTTTAGACGCACATAATCAAGATTCCATTGATCTGCATTGCCACCTAAGTTAGCGATATTAGTGAATCGGAAGCGGAAACTACCACTCAGATAAGAAGTGTCTACATGAATCATTACTTGTTGGAAAACAGTATCCACTGTTCCAGGGACGCTCCAGACTTTTTGCCATTGATTTGCGGTATCTCTGTTTTCAAATTCCAACATCAAAGAATCTCCAGGTAAAGGATAATTATAACTGTTTCCCTGCGGCTGATAAAAGAAGCTGAGCCAAACTGTAGTATCACGTGGTAGGTTCAGATTAATATAATTGGATGTGAGATGATCGGCAATACTATCAGTCCCGGGAGTAGGGTAATAGGGATTACCATATTTGTTAGACCCGTCAAAAGTTGCTACACCAAGGGTAGGAGGATTAATAGGAAAATCGCGATTGATAAATACATCGCTGTCGCTCCACAAATTAGGGTTGGGATAAATACCGTCATAAGAAAAATCATCTATGAATGGGAGAGTATCAACGATGCTTTGAGTTCTTGCATTAGCGAGCGATGTGCCTGATGTGTCTTTAGGGTGTTCCCTTAAATATTTTTTTATTGCCTGGTTTGAATGAAGCGGGAATAACCTCTCCTGCTGTGCGCTAACTGCCAGGCAGATAAAAAGAGAAGTAAAGCAGAGGAGAAATATTTTTCTTATTACAATCATATCGTGTTTACTTTATTTTTTTCTCAACCAAATGCTAACGGCTTCGCCCTGACTGATTTTAATGGTATCAGCCGGTTCGGGCACTTGCTTATATACAATTGCATTGGCTGAATCCTTTATTTCCGCGTCATAATTAACTTGCCCGATATTTAATCCTGATCCGCGCAGGTTAGATAGTGCTTCGGAATAGCTGAGACCGATAAGTGAAGGTATATCTAATTTCGAAACTCCGTATCCGTCACCCAGCACCAAGTCAATTACGCTGCCTTTATGAAGCTCTTCCCCCGCAGGTATTCCTCTTCCTTTATATAATTGCCTGAGCACTGCATTCTTTGCAAGATCAGGCTGATAAGTCACAACTCCGACTTTCAATCCGAATGTTAGCAAAATGGCTTCTGCTTGTCTATATGAAACGTCCGTGAGATCGGGCATTTTCACCGAAGGAGGTGTGGATGCGTTCAATGTGAGGTAAAGCATCCTGTTCTCTTTTACTTTAGAACCGGGTTCAGGGTCTTGTTCCAGTATGGTTCTTGTTGGTTTTTCAAGATCAAAGATGGAATCGTTAATGGTGTAACGAAGATGCTTGCTGTCAAGAAACTCTTGTAGCTGAGATGCCTTCATGCCGCGAATGTCGGGTACTGTAATACTTTCGCCATGCTTTGTATATGTTTCCATCCAATTAAAAAAGAAGAATATTATGCCACCCACTAAAACCAGTGCAATGCCCACGTTTATCAGGAATGCACGACTCCTAATGAAAGTAAAAAGATCTTGAAAGAATTCTTTCATCTTTGTTTAGTTCAATGTTCTATGTTTTTCAGTTCAATGTTTGCCGAAATCAATGCAATAACTTTAAACATTGAACAGATTAACTTTGAACTGGTTTTTTCGCTTCTTTCCGTAATCAAGAATTTTATCAATAAATTCATACGGCTTATAACCATTCATGGCGCTTTGATGAAAGATGCAAGTGGCAGGGGTCATGCCCGGCAATGAATTAACTTCTATAAAGATTACTTCTGTTTTAGAATTATCATATATGCGCACGAATGCATCTATGCGGGCATAGCCCTCGATGTTTAATATTTTAGCAACGCGTTTAAATTCTTCTTTTACTTTGTCTGATATTTTCTGTCGCAAGCCCGGAGAAATGGAATAACGGGCAGGCGTTATGTTTTGCCCTTGTCCTGCAAGAAACTTTTCTTCCAAGGAAAGAACGTCACCTTCAGTAAGCGCTTCTGAAGCTTCAAAGATTTCGAATTCTATTTCATCGTTATCATTTGCATGCGTGAGCAAGCCGCCTGTTATCTCAAGAAAATGTTTGGCATTTTTCTTTTCAATCAGATCTTCAATCATAAATAGCTGCTTGCGGGGAAACTCTTCTTTTGGTTTGAGGTGAAGAACGGTCGCATCGGATGTCAGCTCTTCCGAAGTTCTGAATATCTCGTTGGCAAAAGCAATCAATTCCTTTTCATTCTTAATCTTCTTTACCGCGGAACTGCATCCGTCATCCACAGGCTTTGCAATAAGAGGGAACGAAAAACGCGAGAGAATATTTTTAATTACTTCATCTTTATTTTTAGCAAAGTCGTCTTTATAAATCAACTCATGCCTGGCAACTAAGAAACCATGCTTCGCCAGCAATTCATTCGTTTCATATTTATTAATGGTGAGCTGTGATGCTGTAGGGCCGGAACCATTATAAGGCAAGCCAACCTCTTCAAGCATCTTTTGCACTGCCCCATCTTCGCCGGGGCGGCCATGCAGAGCGATGAAGACTTCATCCACCAAACCTGCAAGCTCTGAGTAAGAAGTTAATCGAGGCTGCAAAAGGTTTTGAGAAGAGGAATATTTCTTCGTGACGCCTTCTGCCTCTCGGATGATCTTATCAATGACAGGATGAACATTGTAATGCAGAATCTTTTCTTTTATGTCATCGGCATTATCCTTCAACATCAGGTTGATGGGTATTTGATAAATCTGGTGCTCGTTTTCATTGCCGATGAGGAAGAACGGGACAGGCTCATACTTAACAGACGAAGCAAGCTTCTCATAAATATTCCTTCCGCTCTCAACTGAGATGTGGCGCTCGCTGGAGTAGCCACCCATAATCACTGCCACCTTGATGCGTTTGTTTTCAGCAGCGTGAAGATTGCTGATGGCGCTGTCTAAACGGTGAAGAAGAGTGGGAAGATGTGAAACACTCTTCATATCGCTGATGCGCTCGTATATAGAGGTGCGGATGATGTAAGTTAGAAACTGTGACGGGTTCAAACCTATTTCCGCTGCCTGGTGAAAGAAGAAGGATGAAGGCATCATGCCTGAAGTCGTGTTCGGGTCGTTGAGGTAAATGGTTTTGTCTTTACTGATGAAGCCGTCAATACGCGCATAGACATTGAAGTTGAGATCATGAAACAAATCTTCGCAGCGGTCGCGGATTTCTTCTATCGTTTCTTCTTCAATTTCTATGGGTGTGATCTTTCGCGACAAGCCGGGAAGATACTTTGAACGGTAATCGAACAACTCTTTGCCCTTTCTTATTTCCGTAGGAGGCAAGGCAATCGCTGTGCCGCATTGCGTGGGAACGGACATATCCTGATCGCAGAACTCATCGCGGATAACGATGCAACTGAATTCGCGCCCTTCAATAAATTCTTCCACGATAACATTGCTTTCTCCGTCCAGGCCCTGTAGTAAAATCTTTTGGTCGCTTGTGTTGAAGTGTTCGTTGATCCTTTGGAGCAGTTCTTCGGGATGGAAGATAATAGTAGGGAGTGGGAAGTAGGGAGTAGGGGATGCGCCTGTTGTTTTTTCCCTGCTCCCAACTCCTGACTCCCTACTCATCAATATCGGTGTGCCAATACCTTCCCTTATATCAGTTAATATTCTTATGAAATCTACTTTCTCATCTGCGTTTAATTTTGCCCAGTCCTTTTTCTCAATCTCATGAATGAAGAAACTTTTATTTACGGCACGTTTGAAGCTTTCAAAATCGCTGTCGTGCAGAATGCTGATGCCTATGCTTGATCCCTGGTTGACAGATTTAATTACCCAAGGCAGCTTGATGTCCTTCTTAGTTTGATGAAAGATGTTGTGATGATTGTTTTCATTCAGCCACGCATCGCGGGGTATATAGAAATCAATGGGCACATCATAATCCATTTCTTCCATGAGCTGCCGCTGCGTAATCTTATTCATGCCGATGGCGGAAGAAAGAACACCCGAGCCGGAGTAGGGGATGCCAAGGTATTCAAACAATCCCTGTATGCGCCCGTCTTCACCGTTCACGCCATGCAGGCAGAGAAAAGCAAAATCAATCTGGTCTTTTAATTCTTCAGTTTTAATGCGCTTGCCAAGATTCTTGGTTAGTTGCTCAAAGTCTGCAGTCTGCCCGGATGTCTGTTCAGTGCTTGCTGCCGACTGCCGACTGTTGACTGAAGACTGATCACCAATGCTTTCAGCATAAATTTGAAATTCATTTGGCGAAGCGGGAAGCGAATCCACCGGCGGATAAAAATCGCGTATGCTGCCTTTGTAAATATATTGCCAGTCGAGCAGAATGAAATTGCCGAAGCTGTCAACAAAAACGGGCACCAGGTCGAAGAGGCTTTTGTTCAGATTGTCATAAACCGTGCGGCCTCCTGCAAAAGAAATTTCGCGCTCGCGCGAATTGCCTCCGAAAAATATTCCTACCCGTAGTTTCATTTGCTGCAAAGTTAAGCATTGCGACGGTATCGAATAACGAATGCTTTGCGAATTTACGAATGGCGAATGTGGACAGCCCGGTGAAGCAGTGCTTGGTTAAAGCAACAAAAGAGAGCATGATACTATAGCCCGCACGGAAAGAAGGGGGCACAATAAAAGGTAGTTATTCGTAAAAAGCGAGTCGAAGGTTATGCATTAAAGCACTATTTCTTACACTGCTTTTAAGTGATTTTTAAAGCTAAAACCTCAAAATAGCACTAAACAAGCGTTTTTCCACTGTAAAATAGTCATTAAATTGATCTTTTCTTACATGCCATTTTAAAAAACTTTCGATAGTCGGAAAATTACTATCGATAGTCTTTTCATTACTATCAATAGTCCCGTTGAGACAATGTAATGTCTTTTCATTACACTATAGTGTCCCATCAGGGTTATTGAATTTCTGATAAGAATGCGGTGTTTAGAGCGGAGATTGCGTAGAGACAGTTTGCCGTCATTGCGAAGGAGGCACGACTGATGCAATCCCTAAGTACGAAGTTGGGGATTGCTTCGCATTGCTCGCAATGACGAAACTCTTTAAACCCTGATAGTTGAAGTACGGTTGGGTTTTTGTTTTTATTTGTCTCGTCCTGAAAAAAGTTGA
>PLYJ01000068.1 GCA_003151745.1 Bacteroidota bacterium | reverse complement strand
TGGGGAGACGAAGGAAAAGGAAAGATCGTTGATGTGCTTACGCCGCAATACAATGTGGTGGCAAGATTCCAAGGCGGGCCCAATGCCGGCCACACGCTTGAGTTCAACGGCATCAAGCATGTGCTTCACACCATTCCCTCAGGCATATTCCGCGACAACACGATCAATATTGTAGGCAATGGCGTGGTGATTGATCCGGTTACACTCAAAAAAGAAATTGATGTGCTGACAAAAATGGGTGTTGACATCAGCAAGAAATTATTTATTTCCCGCAAAGCTCATCTCATTCTTCCAACTCACCGAATGTTGGATGCCGCTTCAGAAGCCATGAAGGGGAAAAGTAAAATAGGTTCCACGCTGCGCGGCATTGGTCCCACGTACATGGACAAAACAGGCCGTAACGGATTACGCGTGGGAGATGTGGAAGCGGATGATTTTATGCAACGCTACAAAGCGCTGACGGAAAAACATGCCGACCTGCTTAAATACATGAACTACGCTGATGATCTTGCATCACAGGAAAAAGATTTTTTTGAAGGCATTACGCTGCTTCGTTCATTAAATTTGGTTGATAGCGAACATTTGCTTGCTCAATATTTAAAGGAAGGAAAAAAAATTCTTGCCGAAGGAGCACAAGGTTCACTCCTTGATATTGATTTCGGCTCCTACCCTTTTGTTACATCTTCCAGCACCATTACAGCAGGCGCCTGCACAGGCTTAGGAATTGCACCACAAAGCATAGGTAAGGTGCTTGGAATCTTTAAAGCATATTGCACGCGCGTAGGAAGTGGTCCTTTTCCAAGTGAATTGAACGATGCAACAGGTGAAGATTTGCGCAAGGCGGGAAATGAATTCGGAGCAACAACAGGCAGACCCAGGCGTTGCGGCTGGATTGACTTACCTGCTCTCAAATACGCCATCATGATCAACGGCGTCACCAACCTGATAATGACCAAGCCCGACGTGCTGAGCGGCTTTGAAAAGATATATGCCTGCACACATTATCATTACAGGGAAGCGAAGATTGATTACATGCCTTATGACATTGTACATAACGAAGTAAAGCCTGTATTCGAAGAAATAAAAGGCTGGCATCAATCGTTAGATGATGTAACTTCGTTCGAACAACTGCCGAAAGAATTTCATGATTACCTTTCTTATCTTGAAGATAAGCTGCACGTACCCATCTCCATTGTTTCCGTTGGCCCTGACAGGAAACAAACCATTATCAGGAAAGCAATAACCTAAAATAATGAATAAGTAATAATGAATAAACGGCGCTATTTATTCCTTATTCCTTATTCCTTATTCCTTGTCATTTTATTTCCAAAAGATTCCTTCGCACAAAAGTCCGACCGCATTGAAATCCTGAATGTAGATTCCAGCATTTACGATAAAGCGAAATTCGGCAACATGCGTATTCTTTATGGCAACGTTCAATTCAGGCATGAACATGCGCTGATGTATTGCGACAGCGCCTATCAATACCTCGATTCTAATGTGATGCATGCTTTCAGCAGAGTTCGGGTTAACCAAGGTGATACGGTGACACTTACCGGTAAGCGCCTTTTCTATAACGGCGATAACCAACTGGCACAGGTATTTGAAAATGTGGTGCTCACGGACAGGAAGATGAAACTAAATACCAATCGCCTTGATTATAATCTGAACACCGACATTGCCAGCTATACAGACAGCGCTACCACTGTAGATTCAGAAAATCATCTCACCAGCCGTGCAGGATATTATTACAGCGGCAGCAAAGACCTTCTTTTTAAAAAAGATGTAGTGCTCATCAATCCCCGCTATACGATGACCTGCGATACCCTTCGTTATAATACGTTGCATCATATAGCCACTTTTCTCAGTCCTACTTACATTCGTTCAAAAGAAAATACTATATATACAGAAAGAGGATGGTACAATACCGAAAAAGAAAATACGTATTTAGACAGCGGTTCTTATCTGCTGACAAAAACACAAAAGCTGGTAGGCGACAGCATCCTCTATAACCGCACCACAGGCATTGGCAGGGGATTTCGAAACGTAAGCGTAACGGATACGGTGAATAAAGTAATCATCAGCGGCGATTATGCTGAACACCATGAGCTATCTGACTCTTCTTTTGTTACAGGCAGAACGATGCTCACACAGATTTTTGAAAAAGATTCGCTCTTCATGCACGGTGATACCTTATTCGCCATACCTGACACTTCCATACCAGTTGATGCAAAAGGGGAAAGAAAGAAAATGCTTCTGGCCTTTCATCATGTCAAAATGTTTAAAGCAGACATGCAGGGCAAGTGCGATTCCTTAGTATATAATTTCCGCGATTCAACCATACGCATGTTTACCGATCCTGTGCTGTGGTCAGGATTGAACCAGCTTACAGCAGATTCAATCATCATTCAAACAGCCAACGGACATATTGATAAAGTTTATCTCAACAGCGCTTCTTTTATTGCATCACGCGCAGACAGCACAAAGAAGGGCATTACCGATTCATTACAGTTTAACCAGATAAGAGGAAAGCACATGACAGGCTATTTTGAAGACAACAAGCTCAATCATATTCTTGTGGAGGGCAACGGGCAAACGATCTATTACGGCAAGAATAGTAAAGATAAAATGGTAGGCGTGAACCGCGCTGAATGCAGCGATCTGATGATCTACGTAAATGAAAATAAAGTCAAGTCTATTACGCTGCTTAAAAAACCGGACGCCACCTTCTACCCTATCAAAGAACTATCAACAAAAGAGCTGCGATTGAAAGGTTTTAGTTGGCAGTTCATAAAAAAACCGTTGAGCAAGGAAGATATTTTCAATTAGCTGATTGGAAGATTTTAAAGTGAAAGATTAGCGTGGCAAAGACTTAGAAACTGTTGAAAATTATTTAAAATACCGACATGAGAATTCCTGCCTGTCAAGTGGTAAGGTCATAATACCGGAATTGTCCCGTAGGGACATCATTTTGGTAGCAATAAAAAATAGCTGCTCACCAGTCCTGTAAGGACGACATTTTATCACATAGCATGAGAATCACAGTAAAACCTATTCATAAAATTCAAATAAATATTTTTCGTTGTATTCAACTTCAAACTTATTAAGCATATCAAGATATTCAGCCTTGAACGATTTATTTTTATGATGCTTTTCCTGGCTCATGATATATTTAATCACCGTATCCCGCTGGCTCTTTGCATAAGAAAATGCTCCGTATCCCTCCTGCCATTGAAACTTACCTTTTACTAATCTCTTTTCATTTATCCATCTGGAACTGTTAGCTTTTACTTTTTGCATCATGTCCGAAATTGACAATGCAGGAGGCAATCCATAAAACACATGAACGTGATCCTTCCAACCTCCTACTGCCAGAGATTTTGCGTCATCTCTTATAATACCGGCTATATAACTATGTAACTCATCTCTCCACTCCTTTGTTATGAAGTTTTCACGACCTTTAACACTAAAGACGGCATGAATGGAAATCTGTGTGTATGTATTTCCCATTGGTTTTGTCTGTTCCTGAAAATGTCGTCCCTTCGGGACTTTCATCTAATTAATAATTGATTTTCTACCAAAATATTATCCCTACGGGATATAAATTTCCGGTTGATCGTTTTATTATGTTTCTATGCTGTAGTGTTTACAAGCACATCTCACTTTAAGAAAATAATTTGTAGTATAAAATCAATCCCCTACCCCCCCATCAAACTCTTATGCCATGAATCTTTCAAAGGCACTTCCCATTTGGAATCAAACTCCTGCTTTGTTTGGACAAGATTATTGAAGACAATGGTATCATCCGTAATTTTTCCATCGCTGATGGCTTTTTCAAATTCATTTTTTGGTAGCGCCTCTACCCTATCTCCATCTTTATAAGCAAACAACATTCTGTCAAAAAAGGAAACGTGAAATTCTTTCTCCAATGATTGTATAAAATGGACGGATGAATCAATTGAGCAGCCGCTTGCTATGGCTTTCTTTTCATCAATCATTAAAATTAAAAATCTGTTGTAAAGGATAGCACACCCAGCCAGAAGCTCCTGCTTATGTGCTGTCCAGTTATCAGTAAATTCAACGGTTTTATCTGTAATTGCTTTTACTTCTGCATCGGTAAGCGCCCTGTTGCATTGATACACCCATACGCGTGCATCGGATGGCATTTGATTGATGTCGGTTAACATATTGCAAAGATAAGGTTTAGGTCTCTAAATGCGTGGTTAAAGATGCTTTGCTCGAACCTTTTTACATCCTTTTTAACTCGCTTTTAGGCATTCACAAACAGATTGATACTAATTAGTTACTGGTTACTATCAAGCGGTTCCTGATTACTATTAACCAGTAACTTACTACAATTAACCTGTTAATAGCTGCTACCAACCGGCAACTAATTGCTATCAATTAGCTGGTAGTTAATACCAACCTGCAGCAAGCTACTATCAACCTGTTGAGGGTTACTATTAACTTGCACCAGGATATTACTAACTCAGCACCACCTACTATCAACTTGTTAATATTTAGTATCAACTACAAAATAACCTGTATTAACTTTTGAGTGATTACCCGCAATAATTCGTTGTCCTAATCTGTTTCTTACAGGGAATATTCTACTATTTAATCTGACGGAAATTAATCAGACAGGATAAATACGATAAAAGAAGATCATCTTATTCATGCTTAAAACCTTAGTAGAAAAAGATGCCACGCTTCATTCAACCTTATTACATTATTTATAAGGTAATAAGGTTGAAGTATTGAAATTGATTTATTTCTACTAAGGTTAATTAAATATATAAGGTTTTTCTCTATTTCATTTCTTAAATGTGAGGCATGATCCTTTCCTGCCGGAAAAAGAGCAGAACCTAATTCGTAAAAAAAGACAGGATTTATAATTTAGCGATCGTCTCCTTTAACTGTAAAAGTAAAGAGGCCATTTCTTTTGAAACTTTATTTTGAGAAGGCAGCTTATCAGAAAATGTGGAGAGATTACCTTTTAATTGTTCTATGCCTATAAGGTATGAATTGCCGTTTCCTTTGTCATTACCCTGGCTAAATTCGCCGACAGATGACGTGAAAGCCACTGCCATCATGCGTTTCCGGTTATCATCGAGATGTTGCTTTGCTTTATTGTATCGGTGAGTAATAACCCAAATGAGCGCACCACTGAAAAAGGCAACAATCAGGACTACTATCCAGATGGTGCGGTACACATTTTGTTTGGCTGTGGACAATGATTCATTTTCGTTTTGCAGGCTGCCAATCTCCCCTTCGTTTGCTGAAATCTTTAATATGTTATCGTCCTTAAGCTGCTTGGTTTCTATGTCAATTTTTTCAAGCCGCTGTGTTTTCTTCCTTTCCAAAAAAGTGTCCTTAAGGCTTATATATTCATCAGACACGAGGTAAGCAGGTTTAAAGCGGAAGTTAGCTGCATACGCATCAGCAATGGTTCTATATATCTTCATCAGCTTGTCGCCCTGCTCGTCATTCAAATCGTTTAGTGAAATGCCTCGTGCATCCTTCAGCATCTTGTCTGCCATTTCGAGGGTAATCAGCTTTTCACCGGATTGCTTGTAAAGGTTATCTAATGTTGAGTGCAGGGAATCCTGTTGCGTTTCTTGTTTCGTGTTTTGAGCTTCATGTTCCGTGTTTTGAGCAATGAGCTTGTCACTGTATTCTGATATATAAGATGCAGAATTCAGCGTCTTCCCCCAAGCTGAACAAACAACCATGAGCGCTACTAAAATAATTCCTGCTTTCTTTTTCATCCTTTTATTCAACACTTTGAATTCCATGCACTAACTCTAAAGCCTAAACCCTAAACTCAAAACTTTTCTATTTACTTTCTAAAAATAACTTGATAGTCACATCCGTTCCCCTCTCAAGCACTGATTCAATCTTTATTTCGCCTTTATCCTTTTCAACAATTTGCTTGCAAAGCGTAAGCCCCAGCCCTGCTTTCTTTCTTGCTTCTGTCGTGAAGTACGGATCATAAATAGCTTCCTGCACATCATCGCTTACTCCTGAGCCGTTATCCTTCACCTTGATCTGCACAAAGCGTGGAAGCACACGCGTGCTTACAATCACTTTAGGCTGATACCCTTTCACTCCCGATTGCGCCTGGCGGTAGCAGGCATTCAATGCATTGCTGATTAAAAACACCAGCACCCGTGCAAGCCCCTGTTCATGGGCATTTACAAGCGGCAGTTTTTTCTCAAGGTCTTTTGTGATGGTGAAATAATAAACACCATCTTCCGTTTCAATGCCATTGTTTGCAAACAATACCACTTGTTCGCATAAAACATTCACATCAACAGGTTTCTTTTCATCAGGCAATTCCTCTGTGAGCAGCAGCAACCTGTTATTGACATCAATCATTGTTTTGACAATGCCAACGGATTGCAACAGCTCATCACTCACGTCAGGCAATGCATTATTAGGTTGCTGCAATGCAGAAGAAATGCGCTCGCTGATGTCACCTGCTTCTTTTAAAATAGCAGCATTAGCGGCAACTCTATGCATGAGCTTCTCCCCTTTCTCATGGAATCGTTCTGCATTTGCAAGAGCCAACTCACTTTCTTTAAGTGTTTTATTGGTGCTTGAAAACATTCGCAGGCGATACACTACATACAAAGCAACCATGATAAGCCAGATGACAATAGATAATACTGCCTTTCTCCAAAGCTTATTTCGCTCGCCTCGCAGCACTTCATTTTGATCATTAAGCGATTTAATCTGCGTGGTTTGTTCATTGATCTTGGCAACCTGTTCCTTTGTTTCTGCTTCCTGCTTTTGTTTTAGCTCGCTCTCCGCTTTTTGCATGTCAGCAACGGCAAGCGTGTCAGCGGCAGCATCCATTTTCTTCAGCTCATCAAGTGCATAGCGGTTTTTAAATGAACCGAAATAGTCATTCGCACTTTTCCTGTAAGGCTGCAACTTAGGATTGCTGAAGATGCCTGTAGGATTTTTGTGAGCAGAGTCCTGCTGCGCCTGCGCTGCACTTACAAAAAGAATAAGGACTAAAAGTGATCCCCTCAACCGTTTCAATATAAAAGCCCTCATCATGTTTTGATAGACTACAATAATACTGATTTATGAAATGAGGATTTGATGTGCTAAAAGATTAAATGAATAGAATTATTAACAATACTTAGCGTTTATGGTTTAAGGTTTAAAGTCTAAAGTTGCGCTTCTATGTTCGATTAAACCTTAAACTCATTCTATCTTTGCCATCTCAGATGCGTTACCGCCTCAACATACGTTTTATGGGGAGAACAATCATCGTTCTCCTCATTCTCATTTGCACACTTGCGCTTGCGTGGCTTGCCTTGCGCAATTATGTTCTACACAAAGTGATTGATTCCGTTGAAGCAAGATTCCGAACAAAATATAAGTCGGAGCTAACTATAAAGGAAAATTCTTTCACCGGCTTTGCAAGGTTGTCTTTAATTGGTATTACGCTAGCACCTGAAAATATGGATACACTTTTTGAGGCGGACACGCTTGTTGTTGATCCTTCCCTGCTTGCTTTGCTTACGGGACACATTAAATTAGTTTCTATAGAAGCCACATACATGAGGGTGAATCTTGTGAAAAATGATTCCATAACTAATTATCGTATTTTCTTTCATTCAAAAAATGATTCAGCACATGTCAATACTGCAACAAGAGACTATTCTGCATTTGCAAATAATCTACTTAACAATTTCTTTTATTACTTACCTGTGAATATGGACATCAGGCATTTAGAGGTCAGCACGCAGGTGAATGAAAAAAAAGAATTAGCTGCTATTTCATTATCAAAACATAATGAGAAGATAGGAGGTTCATTGGAAGATTTGACGCAGCATAAAACATGGAACATGGAAGGGACTGTGAATAAAGGCACAAAAACATTTGCCTGCAAGCTTTACGGAACCGATGAAAAGGAAGTGCGGTCACTTCCATTCATGGAAGCATTTACAGATGCCCAGCTTTATTTTAACACTTTTTTCTTTTCGCTTGATATAAATAAATTCAGCAGGGATGTTCTTTCTCTTTCAGGAAAAATAAGCGCTGATGATTTGAGAATTCATCACGATAAAATCTCGAAAGATGAAGTCCTGTTTAATCAATTGTCTTACGATTATCATTTCACTGTTTCAAATCATGCTGTTGTTGCAGACAGCGTAGGCACGCTTCAAATAAATAACCTCACTGCAAAATATGGGTTCAGCTTTTCAAATGACGATCACAAAGAATATGGCATTGACTTTAACACAGATTTTGTTCCTGCAAATGATTTCTTTGCTTCCCTTCCGCAAGGCATGTTCAACAACTTCGACCAGATGAAGGCTGAAGGGCAATTGCAATATTTATTTCATTTCAGGTTTAATTCTGAAATGCCTAATTCATTAGAATTTGAATCCTCTTTGAAGAAAGAAGGTTTTCATATATTAAAATATGGCGTTACTAATTTTGCCATGCTGAACGGTGATTTTATTTATACGGCTTATGAAAATGATAAACCCTTTCGAACGATTAATGTAAGCCCCTCCAATCCTGACTTTGTGCCTCTTCAAAATATTCCCGCCTGCTTTAAAAATGCTGTGCTTACTTCTGAAGATGGCAGCTTTTTCTTTCACAATGGTTTTAATGAAAGTGCATTTAAAAAGTCAATTGCTGCGAATTACGAGGCGGGAAAGTTTGTTCGTGGCGGAAGCACCATCACCATGCAGTTAGTGAAGAATGTTTTTCTGAGCCGCCATAAAACCATTGCACGAAAGGCAGAGGAGGCATTGATAGTCTGGCTGATTGAAAATAATCATATCGTAAGCAAGGAGCGGATGCTGGAAGTTTATCTCAACATAATAGAACTCGGCCCTAATGTATATGGTCTTAATGAGGCAGCGCATTTTTATTTCAACAAGACTGCATCGGAGCTGACCCTTCCTGAAAGCATCTTTTTAGCAAGCCTGCTGCCTCGTCCCAAATGGTTTAAATATAGTTTTGATAAAGATGGTTCGCTGAAACCATACTTTGCGGATTATTTCAGAGTCGTTTCAAATTTCCTGTTAAAGAAAAATCTTATTACGCAGGAAGAATATGATCATTTAAAACCCGAAATCACTTTGAAATGGCCTGCTAAAAATGTGGTGATGCCTGTTGATTCTTTACCGCCGTTAAATGAGGATGAAGAATAATTTATATATGTTTAAAGTTTAAAGTCTAAAGTTTAATGTTGAAATAAGTGAGAGAGCAACCTTAAACTTTAGACTTTAAACATTAAACTTCAAACCGTTTCTACTCAATCCACGACTTATAATAATCCGGCATGTTAATCTGCATGGCATGATCGGTAAGCCAAAGCGGACGAAAAGTATCAACCATAACAGCAAGCTCTTTTGTCTCTTTCACCCCAAGGCTCTTTTCAACAGTACCCGGATGCGGGCCATGCGGAATGCCACCGGGATGCAATGTAATTTGTCCGCGTGTTACTGACTTACGACTCATAAAATCACCGTCCACATAATAGAGTACCTCATCTGAATCAACATTGCTGTGATTGTATGGTACAGGAATAGAGAGGGGATGATAATCGAACATGCGCGGAACAAATGAACATACTACAAAATTGTTTGCCTCAAATGTCTGGTGGATTGGAGGCGGCATGTGCAGGCGACCGGTGATAGGTTCAAAGTCATGAATGGATAATGCCCATGGATAATGATTTCCATCCCAGCCGATGGCATCAAAAGGATGAGTGGCATAAATATATGGATACATGAGCCCCTGTTTCTTAATCATCACTTTAAAATCACCCTTTTCATCATGCGTTTTAAGATTGGCAGGTCTGCGAATATCACGCTCACAGTAAGGTGAATGTTCTTCATACTGCCCGTAATGATTGCGGTAACGACGACAAGTTTCAATAGCGCTGAATGATTCAATAATAAACATGCGATTATTATGGCCGACAAAAAGGAGCTGGTAGATAGTGCCGCGTGGAATAACGATGTAGTCACCATATTTAAAATCAATGCTGCCATATATACTAAGGAAAGTTCCTTCTCCTTCATGAATGAAAATTACTTCATCGGCATCGGCATTTTTATAAAAATAATCCTTCATGCTTTTGCGGGGAGCAGCCAAACTGATGTGCACGTCATTATTCACGAGCACAGGCTTGCGGCTGTCTAAATAATCATCTTCAGGCACAATGTTGAAGCCCTGAAAGCTTTGATGCTTCAGGAAACGCTGGTGCAGTATTTTAGGTTCCACTGAATAGCTCTCCCCCACTTCTTTAACATTGGTGGGAGGATGGCAATGATAGACAAGTGAGTAAACACTGGAAAAACCATGTGTTGATATTAATTCCTCTGCATATAAGTTGCCATCGGGCTTACGCATTTGCGTATGTCTCTTAGGCGGAATTTTTCCTAAACTATGATATTGCGGCATATATCGTAATTAATATGATCTCAAAATTAGTCATTTTTATTGTGCGGGAGAAAAAAACAGGAAGAAGATAGTGAAGAAGGGTATTTACCTGTTGATCTTCTTAAGCGCATAATCTTCAAACCGGAGAACAGAAATATAGTTGTTCTCAAACCCGTTTGAACCCTGTTCTTTAACAAAACGGAAGCTGGTGGAAAGCCCTTTGAAGTCTTTGTCAATGAGGTGTTTACTAAAGTTGATTCCATGACTCAGCAACTCCTCACCGAAAAACAGCATGGCATCATAGCCGACAAAGGCATTCTCAGAAGGTTCAGTAAAATATTTATCCCGAAAACTCTTTCTGAATGCGACAACGGAAGATGATTCATACGAAATATCAACAGCAGAAAATATCGTGGTGTGCAGCAATTGCAAATCTTCGGGGTTAACACTTTGAAAATATTGCCATGTAGGCAAGCCAACAAGCGTAAATTCAAATTCAGCAGACATTGTTTTTAAATAGCTGATTACGTTACTTGCAAAGGCCTCATCCGTAGTAGGCACAAAGATAATATTGTTATTTCCTTTGCTTAAGAATTGGCTTACCTTAAGTTTAAGTGGTTGGGTGGCCGAATCGAGCTTTACTTTATTAATTGTTAGTTCATTGTCGTTGGCCACTGCATTATTAAAAGCATTGGCACGTTCCATTTCCTTCGGTAAAGAAGTGGTTATGCTAATAAATTTATCCTTCTTTGAACTTTCTTTTTTATAATACTCACCCATTTGCTGACATTGCAACAAAGAAGCAGGTGAAGTAAAAAAAGAATTGCTGTTTCCTTTTAATGAAGCAGAAGTATTTATTCCGCAAGAAATAATAACGGGCTTATCTGTTGCAGCATAATTGCTGAGCAGTACTGCAAGATTTTGGCCAAGATTGGTTATTATAATATCTGCATCTTTCACCTCCGTTTTTAACTTAACTTTTGTGACAGATGCTGAATCAAAAACATCAATAACAGAAAGCCGCGCCTTGAAACCTTTCATTTTGAGGAAATCAACAGCGGTAAGGACTCCTTCATAAAATTCAAGGCTGGCAGTGGTTTCTCTTTCAAGTGTTCCGTTCAGGAAATTACCATTGGCAAGAGTAGAATCAGCCGTGTAGTTTTTATTTTCATTGAAGGGAATAAGAAGAACGATCTTATATATGATATCTTTAGGAAGAATCATTTTAGGTTCATCCTTTTTCACTTCTTCCTTCTTTTTTGAAACAGGAATTAAAAGAACAGTATTCTTCTTCAGGTTATTGATAATATCCTTGTTGGCATTGTCAAGGTCGTTAACGCTGACATGATATTTAGCGGCAATGGAAAAAACCGTCTCCCCTTTCTGGCACTTATGAATAATGTAACTCTTCTTATTTATAACAACAGTATCGCCTTCATTGCGATCATTAAGCTCCTGGTGCTGTGCGGAAGCTTGAAGAGAAAGTAAAATGAAGAACGCAGAATTTAGAATGCAGAATTTTGTGCGGTGACACAAAATTCGTTGAGTCAAGGTATATTTTGCATTCATCATTCTTAATTCCTGATTGTTATTTCTGCATTCCTCATCACTCCCACTCTATCGTTGCAGGCGGCTTGGAGCTGATGTCGTAAACAACTCTGTTCACTCCCTTCACCCTGTTTATTATATCGCTTGAAACATGTGCAAGAAAATCATAAGGCAGGCGTGCCCAATCTGCAGTCATTCCGTCAACGGAGGTGACTGCACGAAGAACGACTACGTTTTCATACGTACGTTCATCGCCCATCACACCAACCGATTGAACAGGAGTGAGGATGGCTGCTGCCTGCCATACTTTATCATACAGATTATCTTTCTTTAGTGATGAAATAAAAATGTCATCCACCTCCTGCAACAGGCTTACTTTAGCAGGAGTAATATCACTTATTATCCTGATGCCAAGACCCGGCCCCGGAAAAGGATGACGATGCAGGATGTTATAATCGAGACCCAGTTCATCACCTACCCTTCTCACTTCATCTTTAAATAATGTATTGAGTGGCTCTACTACTTTCAGCTTCATATATGCGGGAAGTCCACCTACATTATGATGAGACTTGATAGTAACAGAAGGGCCTTTTACAGAAACTGATTCTATAATATCGGGATAGATGGTTCCCTGTGCAAGCCATTTCACATCCTTAATTTCATGAGCGGCCTCATCGAACACGTCAATAAATGTCTTGCCTATGGCTTTGCGCTTTTTCTCAGGATCAATAATGTCCCTGAGGGCATTATAGAACTTTTGCTTGGCATCAATGCCTTTCACGTTAAGCCCCATGTGCTTATACGATTCAAGGACAATTTCAAATTCATTCTTACGAAGGAGGCCGTTATCAACGAAGATGCAATAAAGGTTCTTACCGATTGCTTTATGCAAAAGCAATGCTGCAACGGATGAATCAACACCTCCTGATAATCCAAGCACAACTTTATCATCCGTCAATTGCTTTTTGAGAGAAGCAATGGTTTCATCAGCAAATGCAGCCGGCGTCCAATCCTGTGCGCATCCGCAAATGTCAACAAGAAAGTTTTTGAGCAGCAGTTTTCCATCCGTAGTATGCGATACTTCAGGATGAAACTGAATGCCATAAGTAGATTCTCCGTCAATCTTATAACCCGCAACCTTCACATCCTTTGTGCTTGCCGTAATCTTAAAATGCCTACCCACTTTAGTAATGGTATCAGCATGTGACATCCACACCTGCGAATCGTTTGGGATGTTTTTAAACAAGAGGTCGTCTTTATTGTACTCAGTAATGTTAGCTCTTCCATATTCACGATGTTTTGAAGCTATTACTTCTCCGCCATCTTTCTGAGCCATTAGCTGCGCGCCATAACAGACTCCAAGAACCGGAACTTTCGATCGGATGAGTGAGAGATCAATAACCGGCGCCTCCTTGTCACGTGCGGAAGCAGGGCTGCCGGAAAGGATTACGCCTTTAACATTACCTATAATCTCAGGTAATTTATGAAAAGGATGTATTTCACAATACACATTCAGCTCGCGAACTCTTCTTGCAATAAGCTGTGTGTATTGTGAACCAAAATCAACAATCAAAATGGTTTGATGCATGGCGCAAATCTACGAATACGGATTTACGAATAGAAGCCGATTTGTATATTCGGAAAGATTCGTATTCGTGGATGTCAATAATTTACTTTGGAAAAATCTTATTCCAAGTTACCTTGTTTTCAACGTGCTCTCCACTTTCAAACGAGTCTTTGAAAACCAATTGCAGGTATTGTTTTGGGAATTCATAATTGTATTCCATGGTTCTGTCGGCGCTGATTACAGCATCGGCTTTGGTGTACTGGTTAATTTCCTTAAGAAATATTTTAAAAAGATAAACCTTATTTACTTTGGTCTTGTTGAAATAAACATTATAAGCCCCGCCTTTCATGTCGTATGAAAAGAAAACACTATCCCTCTTGATCACGGCAACCGTTTGAGAGAATGATTTGGAATCATATAAAGTATCATAATTATAAAATTCCTGGGTAGTGTTCACTGTCCAAAGCCCTTCAACGGGATCGAGGGAATCAGCATGTTCCGTAAAGTATTTTTTAAAATCACCTTCTGACTTAAATGTTTGAGCATGGACATTTACACTTGCAAAGAGCAGCAGGATAATTGCAAATCCGTGAAAATACTTCATATTCATCGGGAGAGTTATTGAATGTGGTTACAGCATACAAAGGTACGGCTTAATAAGCAATGAAATGAATCATTAAGACGCAAAAGACGTATGAAAAGTTTTCGAGTGAGAGTTTCAATCTTGGATTCAATCAATCTCTTCGCCCGGCTAATAACAAGACAATGGATAAAATAAAAATAGGAATTCTGAGAGAAGAGAAGGTGCCTCATGACAAACGGGTTCCTTTCACTCCTCATCAATGCAACCTGATAAAATCCACCTTTCCAAATGCAAAGCTCGTCATACAGCCAAGCGATTGGCGATGCTATTCGAATGATGAATATAAAGAAAAGGGCATTAAAGTGCAGGAGGATATTTCCAGTTGCGATATTCTGATGGGCATTAAAGAGGTTCCGAAAGAAAATCTTATTCCCGGTAAAGAATATTTATTCTTCTCACACACCATCAAGAAGCAAGCACACAACCGCGAGCTGCTAAAAACAATTCTTTCAAAGAAGATTACTTTGATTGATTACGAATGCATGGTGGATCCGCATGGAAACAGGGTCATTGGCTTCGGACGCTTTGCCGGACTCGTTGGCGCTTATAATGGCCTGATGGCTTATGGGTTAAAATACAATATATATAAATTAAAGGCTGCTCACCTTTGCCATGATAAAAAGGAAATCTTCGAACAGTTGAAGTCGGCGAACCTGCCGAATATAAAAATTGTTGTGACGGGCGGCGGGCGTGTTGCCAACGGCGCTTGCGAAACGATGGGCGCCATGAACATCAGGAAGGTTACTCCTTATGAGTTTCTCAATTATTCTTTCCGCGAGGCGGTATATGTGCAGTTGCGTTCTGAAAATTATTATGCTGCGAAAGATCATTCGCCGTATAGCGCTTATGAGTTTCATCTTCATCCGAAAGAATTCCGTTCCACATTCAGCGATCCGGGTTCTTATTCTTCGATGAGTGATTTGTTGAATCATTGCACATACTGGGATCCGCGCGCAGATAAGCTTTTCGAGAAAGCACAGATGCGCGATCCTGATTTCCGCATTGGCGTTATTGCCGATATAACTTGCGACCTGAACGGAAGCATTCCCTCCACCATTAAAACTTCTACGATAGAAGATAAATTTTATGGCTACAACCCGATGACTGAAAATGTTTGCCCGCCGTTCGATAAAGAAGCAATTACCGTGATGGCTATTGACAACCTGCCTTGCGAGCTGCCAAGAGATTCATCAGAAGGATTCGGGAAGCATTTGTTTGAACGGCTTTTGCCTGCGTTACTTGGAAATGATAAAGATGCAATGATTACGCGGGCTTCGATTGCCCAAGATGGTCATCTTACAAAACGGTTTGATTATTTGAAGGATTATGTTTCCTCCTAATCACTTGTCATTGCGAACGAAGTGAAGCAATCCCTTGCTATGAAGTTATGGATTGCTTCGTCGCTTTGCTCCTCGCAATGACTATATATTCTTCAGTTTCGCAATAGTTGCCGAAGGATCAGCCGAAGAAAAAACAGTATTACCTGTAACGAGCACGTCAGCACCGGCTTTTATCAATGCTGCGGCATTATTCAAATCCACGCCGCCGTCAATTTCAATTTTGGCTTTTGATTTTGCAAAGTCAATGATCCTTTTAAGTGTTTCTACTTTTTCATAGGTGTGTTCAATAAACTTTTGTCCGCCGAAGCCGGGATTCACTGACATCATATTCACCACATCTATATCAGCAATAATATCTTCGAGCAAATGAACGGAGGTGTGCGGATTTATGGCAACGCCTGCCTTCATGCCTGCATCTTTGATTGCGTGCACCGTTCTGTGAAGGTGAATGCACGCCTCGTAATGCACCGTGAGCACATCAGCGCCAACATCTTTGAACTGCTGAATAAATTTATCAGGATCAACGATCATCAAATGAACATCCAATGGTTTCTTAGCATATTTCTTTATGGCTTTGATGACGGGAAAGCCATAGCTGATGTTTGGCACAAACACACCGTCCATCACATCGAGGTGAAACCAATCGGCTTTGCTGTTGTTCACCATTTCTATATCGCGCTGCAGGTTGGCAAAGTCGGCGCTGAGGATGGATGGGGCGATGAGTACGCTCATGTTGGAATAATTTTCAGCGAAGTAAAGAAAAATGTTTGAGTTTGAGGTTTGAGGTTTGACGTTACGCAACTTCAAACTTTAAACTCTAAACTTCAAACTATAATAAAAAAACCCTTGCAAGGTTTATGGCCTCGCAAGGGATTAGGGCAATGCCGTTAAGTTAAGCTGTTAGTAAGTTGTAAATCAAGATTAT
>PLYJ01000149.1 GCA_003151745.1 Bacteroidota bacterium | reverse complement strand
CCAACTTGTGAAGGGACGTAGCTCAAGCATACGTTCTGACACCGGCAGCAAGGGTGATCAAAAAGCATTTTATCGTTTTCCGGCAAATGAAAAGATAAGTGTGATTATTTCTTTACACATCCTTATAGTGCTTGGGAAAAAGGAATCAATGAAAATACCAATGGATTAATCAGGCAGTATGTACCTAAGCAAACCAATATTACCGACCTGGACGAGTTGTTTCTTCAACTCATAACCAAAAAACTCAATTCCAGACCCCGAAAGACTTTGCAATGGAAAACACCATTAGAAGTATTTATGACTAATTTTAAACCACCTAAGTTTGTCGCACTTGATACTTGAATCCACAATATCTATCTTCCGAAGAGGATACCTTGAATTACAAAAATTGTTCTCCAGTATTTATTCTCTTTTTAAGTACCTTAATTTGCTTATAAAACCATTACCAGAAAGGCTTACAGATGAATGCAATTCAAAAAGTGTATAGTAGTGTAAGGTTTATCACAAAAAAAAGATGCTTTTTATTGAGAAGCGGTAATTTTTGGCCATCTGTTGTATAGAAATTGAGTGAAACACGAAAATAGGGTAAACTGAAAGTAAAAATACACCCTATTTATTCGGCTCCTTGATATTCCATAGCCAATCAGAATCAAATCCCCTTATTCAGCTATAGAGGAAAATAAAATATCTTTGGCGACCTATAAAATTGAAGATAGATGAAAGAAGCCATTGTTGATGTTTTGAGATGCCCGCTGACAAGAGGGAAGTTGACACTTGAAATTTATGAAAAGGAAGAAAAGAAATACAGTAATCAGACAATTTCAGAAGTGAAATCAGGATTATTGGTTTCTCCTTCCGGTTATCTTTTTCCTGTCGTGAATGGCGTTCCCCGTTTGCAGGCCGAATCATTTCTTGAACACGATGATTTCTTAAGGAAGCACAAAAAGGATTATGATGTTTTAAAAAAGAAAATCGTTGAGGAATATGATTTTGTAATAAAGCAGGCGATAAAAAGAAACAAAAAAACCAAGCAAAGCTTCGGGATGGAATGGAGCGTGTTTCGTCACGGAAGCGACACAACATGGGGCTTTAATAAAGAATCAAGAAAAGAACGTTTTTTGAAAGAAATAAACAGCACTGCCGAAGAATTAAAGGGAAAAAAATTGTTTGATGTAGGCTGCGGTAATGGTGTGCTTACTTCCGGTATTGCAGAGTTTGGAATGGAAACCTTTGGTATTGATGTTTCAAACAGTGTTGAAAAGGCATATATAAACAATCAAAATCCAAGTGTTCATTATGTTCAGGGCGATTTGCAATTGCCGCCTTTCGCTTCAGAAAGCTTTGACATTGTTTATTCCACGGGTGTTATTCATCACACCAACAACACGGAATTATCCTTTTCCTGCATCAGTGAGTTGACAAAAAGAGGAGGCAAGCTATATATCTGGCTTTATAAGCCGGAAAAAGATTTTAAACACAATGCTTTAAATTTTGCCAGGAGCGTTACAAATAAATTTCCGATAAAAGCTCAGTATTGGATATTTCTTATTTTATTGGTTCCGCAGGGGCTTTTAAAAATGCGTCTTAGAGGAATTAAGCGCAACTGGCGTGAGCAATTAATAAATTATTTTGATGTTTTATCCTGCGAATTCCGTTATGAACACACACCGGAGGAAACTGAAATCTGGTATTTGAAAAGGGATTTTGAAAAACCGGTTGTCACTTTTGTGGAGTATCTTGGATTTGGGATGTACGGGGTAAAAAAACAGTAATATTACCCCTCCAATTCCAAATTTCTAACGGTTATTGATTTTGATCTTTTAGCTTGTTCCTTTTTATTTTTCTCTGTTTTCACAAATTCATTTTTCTTAACAATGCCCGCTTTCCCTTTCAAAAGGAGAATAAAAATATTACATAGAAAACGGGAAATAAAAGTTGGCAAACCCAACGTAATTATGGCAACAAACATATAAATCTTCTCTTTAGTTGAAAAGAGCTTTAAATACTTTTGGATATGTTTTCTCGTTTTTCTTCTGGTTTCAGGATCATCAATATAAACCCCACACTGCAAAAAATTAAAAAACAACTGCGTAATATTGTTTTTGAGATATTGACGTGCTGAGATGTAAGTTTGCTTGTCAACTATATTTTCTAAATCCTTTATTGCACGGAATAAATCGTAGTAAGCGCCCATCCATAAATAAAAAGAATTATAGATGGTTACCTCCTGATGAACAGAATGGGAAATGATGCCTAAATCGTTTACATATATTCTGTTATTCTTATGTTCATGCGATCCCAAAATCATAAACTGTGTTTGAGACCAGCATTGATTAAAGAAATCAGCCTTGTATTTGCTAAGACTTTCTTTTACGTAAGACGATCGAACAATAAATACACCGGCATTACCTATATTCCAGTAGTAATTCCTCAACAAGTCATTAAGATTGGTTTCGTCATTTTCTATGTGCGATTTGTTCTTAAATTTTGATGAATCTATGATAATGCCTGCATCTTTATGTGCTTTGATATATTCGATAATCCGAGCTAAACTTCCATCTTCTATCCTGTCATCATCACCCAGAAAAATTAAAAACTCAGCGGAAGCAAGCTCCATTGATTTCATAACATTGGGATTGGCGCCGAGATTTACCGGATTCCTGTTGTATGTTATAAAAGAATATTTGCTTTTTAATTCCTCTACTATTTCATGTGTATTATCTTCCGAACCGTTATTTGAAACGACTATCTCAACTGATTCAGATAAATTATACTTAAGGATTTGAGCAATTAGCCCTTCCAATAATTCATGGATCAATTTACTTCTGTTCCATGTAGGAATAGAAATGGAAAGCAACTTTTGATTACTCATTTTGAAAATTAAGTTCCTTCCATTTCAGAAGGTTTGGAAAATGGCTCCATTTCAGTAATGGGCTTTCCAAATGCGATTTTAGGATAGGCGTTTGCTTTAGGATCAATCATAACCTGGAGGAGAAACGGAGCGCTTTCATCTTTCCAAAATAAATCCAAAGCACCCTGTATCTCATCCTCTTTGGAAATTGTTGTTGAATTAATCCCGTACGCTTTTGCTACAACTTCAAAGTCAGGAGCACTGTACCCCCAAACAGTTGATTGGTACTTGCTGTCAAAATAACTGTCCTGAAACTGCCTGATCATGCCAAGCGACTTATTATTTAAAATAATAATTTTGACAGGTAATTTATTCCTGACAATCGTTTGAAGCTCCTGTATATTTAATTGCATTCCTCCATCTCCGCTAATTAAAACCACACTGCCTTTTAAAGCAATAGAGGTTCCGATAGCTGCCGGTAAACCAAAACCCATGGCCCCCATTCCACCGGAAGTATTAAATGTTTGTCCTTGGGTTAGTTCCAAAGATTGAGCCACCCACATTTGATGGCTGCCGACATCAGCTATATAAGAATGTGCTTTTGATTTATGAGACAATAAATGAACAAACTTATTAGGATTGATTCCTGAAATATCATTTAGTTCTTCGGTATCCTTCCATTTATCTCTCAATTGTGCAATCTCCTTATTCCAGGCTGTCTTGTCCTCAAAATTGAATTTACCGGAATAATATTTTAATGCCTGCACTAAAAATTGATTTACGTCAGCTAAAACAGGAATACAATTCTGAACCCTGTTGTTAATTTCAGACGCTTCACAATCTATATGATAAATCTTTCTTTCGCTCTTAAATGCTTTCACGTCAGCTCCCGTTTGTCGAATATCCAACCGGCTGCCAATTACGATTATCAAATCAGCATTGCCAATAGAAAGGTTTGCCCACCTGTTGCCATAGCTACCAATAAAACCTACCCTGAGCGGATGATTAAAAGGAATACAATCCAAACCAAGCAAGGAAGTAATGACAGGTACATTAATTTTTTCGATAAAATTTATAAAAGCCCTTTTATCTTCTGCTGCACTCACCCCTCTTCCGGCTAACAGCAAAGGTCGTTTTGATGAGCTAATATCCTCAGCTAAATTTTTAAGAATTTTTTCATCAACGAGTTTATCAATATAAAAGACCTTGTTAACCTTTGAAATATCTTCAACATTCACAGAAATGTTTTCTCTTTGAATATTCATTGGAATATCAATCAGCACAGGACCGGGTCTTCCGCTCAAAGCAATTTGAAAAGCTTCCTGAAATATTTGAGGAATATCAGACGCTCTTTCCACTTTATATGTTTTCTTAGTGATCGGCTTTGCCATTGAAACTATATCCGTTTCCTGGAAACCTAATTGCCTGATATTTCTATCACCTTTTTGTTCGTTTAGATTTACTTGTCCTGTAATAAAAACAGCAGGGGAAGAATCAAAATAGCAACTACCAATGCCTGTTAATAAATTAGTCGCTCCCGGCCCGCTTGTTGCCAAGGCAACTCCGGGCACTCCTTTTGATCTTCCATAAGCATCAGCTGCAAAAGCAGCCGCTTGTTCATGGTGCATCGTAACAATCGCTATTTTTTTTAATTCAAAAAAAGAATCAAGAAGATGGGTAATCATACCTCCTGAAAGCTCAAAAACATGCTCAACGCCTTGCTTATGTATAAAGTGGGCTATATAGTCAGATACTTTCATTAATGCATAATTTATTTTTTGACTTTTCTTATGTAATAACTCACAACTTCTTTTATGTTATCTCCAAAATCGGATTGAACGGCAAAATTAAACTGTTTATTAAACTTTGTTGAGTTTCCTTCCATTTGCATAACTTGATTTGGTCTGTATGGTAATGCACCGAAATTTAATATCGCCACGGGGTTTACAATTGCTCTTATTTTTTCTATCAATTCTTTAAGCTTTACGGAAGAGTTGGATGAAAGATTAAATACTCCTGATTTACTCTCAGTTTTTAAAACCTTAACAATTGCTTTCGTAAAATCCTTAATATACATGTAATCATACCGTTGTTCGCAGGCAGTCATCTCCATTGGTTTGCTATAATACATATTATTAATTGCAGATGGAATCAACCATTCATCACTTTCACGGGTTCCGTAAAGTGAAAATAATCTGAACCAAAACCAGTTTATGGAATGTGTTTCGCAAAAGGATTTAAAAATTTCCATTGTAGCAAGTTTTGCTGCACCATAAGCTGTAACGGGATTACAAGATGAGGCTTCCTCAACTTTATTATTAAAATTGCCATACTCTGACTGTGAACCCAGGGAAATTATTTTTTTTATTCCCAATTCATTAGCTAAGGTCAGCATTTGAATGCTGAAAATAATATTTTGAGCTTGTGCATTCCAATCTTCTCTACCATGCACTATTCCGCTCCATGCAGTATGAATTAAAACAGAAGGATTATATTTTCGGATTTCATTTGTGAAACCCGGGGTATTCAGATAAATATAAACAAGATTGCTATTTTCAAATTCCTTACAACGCCACAGATCAGAGCTATTTCTTACGAGGGCAATGACTTTGAAATTATTTAAAGATAAATCTTCCGCAAGATGTGATCCAATGAATCCTGTTGCCCCTGTAAGTAATATTACCTTTGGATTCAAAGCAGATGAGATTTACTTTAAAATTTTATGAAAAGTATCCACAACATAATCGATCATTTCATCGTTGATCATCGGAGTAACTCCAATCCAAAATGTATTTTTCAAAATAATTTTTGTATTCTTTAAATCTCCAACTACCCGATGCTCATGATTTTTAAAATACGGTTGTTTACGAATGTCGCCTCCGAACAGTAAACGTGTGTCAATTTTTGCTTCTGTTAGCTTAGCGATTAATTCATTACGTGTTATTCCGGCATTCTCCTTAAGCGTAATTAAAAAGCCAAACCATGATGGACTCGAATCCGGCGTAGGCTCAGGTAATATTATCTTATGCTTTAAATCAGTGAAACCTTCCTTTAACTTTAAAAAATTATGTCTCCTTGCTTTAATAAATTGAGGAAGCTTCTTTAATTGTGCTAAGCCAAGTGCGGCTTGCATGTCAGTAATCTTCAGATTAAAACCCAGCCTTGAATATATATATTTATGATCATAGCCGGAAGGCAAATCACCTAATTGCCATTCGAATCTTTTTCCACATGTATTATCACAACCTGAGGCACACCAGCAATCACGACCCCAGTCACGAAAAGATTCTATGATTTTAACTAATTTACCATTCTTCGTAAAGACAGCACCACCTTCACCCATCGTAATATGATGAGCGGGATAAAAGCTCAATGTCCCTATATCGCCGTATGTTCCTACATGCTTGTTTTTGAAAGTGGCTCCTAATGCATCACAACAATCTTCAACCAACCACAGGTTATGCTTTTTTGCAATTTCTGCCACAGCCTCCACATTAAATGGATTGCCCAACGTATGGGCAATCATGATGGCTTTTGTTTTGGGAGTTATTGCTGCTTCAATTTTTGTGACATCAATGTTGTATGTCGGTATATCAACATCAATGAAAACAGGAACTACGCCGTATAATAAAGCAGGATTAACAGTAGTTGGAAAGGATACGGCCACTGTAATCATTTCATCACCAGGTTTGATTGCCCGATTGCCAAGCTCCTCGGCAGTCAGCGTTGCAAATGCTAATAAATTGGCTGATGATCCTGAATTAACAGTAATTACTCTTTTAGTATTAATAAACTTCGCAAGCTCTTTCTCAAATGCTTCGTTAAATCTTCCTGTTGTAAACCAACCATCTAAAGCAGATTCGACGATATGATTTAACTCGTCATGATCAAATACTTTTCCACTCACGGGGATTCTACTCTCGCCCGGAATAAAATTTTTAACTGCAAAAGCTTCCTCGTAATATTCTTTAATGAGATCGAATATTTCCTGTTTAATTGCAGTTGCCCTGCTTTCTGGTTTTACTTCTGCCATTTCCGATCTTCAATTCAATTGTTGCAATTCATAATTTTTAATGTCGTCAACACACAGCTCAAATTTATCTGAATTCTTTTTTAGGCTTTCTTTATACCAACAAATTGTTTTTTCTATTGCCCGGGCTGCATTCCATTTCGGCTGCCATTTTAATTCCTTTATAGCTTTGTTTATATTCAGTTGAAGTAATGCTGCTTCATGCGGCGCATTCTTAATTTTTATTTTTTTGAATTCACCATTCCCCCAACAATTGATCGCCTCTTTAACCAATTCTTCTACTGTTAAATTATCTTCAAGGTAAGGTCCGAAATTGTAAGCAGTGGAATATTTAACCGTATTATTAGACATTTTAGCCGCTAAAGTTAAATATCCTGACAAAGGTTCAAGCACATGTTGCCACGGGCGGATGGCTTTTGGATTTCGAACAGGCATAGCTTTCGATTCAGATAACGCACGGTATATATCAGGTATAATTCTGTCTTTAGCATAGTCACCGCCACCTATCACATTACCCGCACGTGCAGAAGCCACAGCTTTTTTATGTTCTTTAAATTTAGACGGATGAAAAAAAGATAAACGAAATGATTCTGTCACTATTTCAGCAGCAGCCTTACTCGCACTATAGGGATCATGCCCGCCAAGAGGATCACTTTCGGAAAATGCTTTCCCTGTTTCAGAATTTTTATATACTTTATCGGTTGTGACTATAACAACAGTGCATCGTTTTTTTAATCCTCTTATGGCGTTCAATAAATTCGCCGTACCAATTACATTTACTTCAAACGTTTCAACAGGTAATTCGTAAGATTCACGAACTATTGCCTGCGCAGCTAAATGAAAGATAAAATCAGGTTGAAAAGAAATCAGTTCTTTTTCTAATTTCTCCTTGTTCCGAATATCTGCTATTACCGATTCGCACTTCAGATGATCTTTGACTTGATCAAAGAGCGAGTTTTTATCGGGTTTTAATGCATATCCTTTTACTTTAGCTCCAAGAAGCTCAAGCCATATTGTCAACCACGAACCTTTAAAGCCGGTATGTCCTGTGAGGAAAACTTTTTTTCCTTTAAAATGTTCTTTAAATAAATTGCCGGCTACCATAGTTTCCATTCAGCCTTACCTTCCTGCCACAAAACATTTAAGTATTCAAAGTCTCTATAGGTATCCATGCATTGCCAAAAACCTTCATGTTCATAGATGCAAAGCTGTTTATCCCTTACTAAACCTTCTAAGGGTTGTCTTTCAAGAACACAATTTTGATTTGGAGATAGGTAGTCAAAGAACTTCTTGTTAAACACAAAGTACCCGCCGTTGATAAATCCGCCCTGGTGAACCTGTGGCTTTTCATTGAAGCTTTCAACTACATTGTTATTCGTAATTAATTCTCCGAAACGGGAAGGAGGTAATACTCCCGTTACGGTAGCAATTTTGCCATGTGATTTATGAAACGCAAGTAATTTATCAATGTTAACATTGCTAACTCCATCTCCATACGTTAGCATAAAAATATCATCATCCACATATTTCTCCACCTGCTTAACCCTTGAGCCTGTCATAGCATTGGGTCCGGTTTCTGCAAAAGTTATCTCCCAGCCTGTTTCCGCATGTTGATTATGAATGGTTAAATCACCTTTACCGAGCGTAAGCGTAAAGTCATTATTGCGGATTTCGTAATTATAAAAGTAGTCTTTGATAATATCTCCTCTGTAACCCAGGCACAGAATAAATTTATTGAAGCCATAGCTGCTGTAAATCTTCATAATGTGCCAAAGGATGGGCCTCCCACCGACCTCTACCATGGGCTTTGGCTTATATTCTGTTTCTTCTTTTAAACGGGTTCCTAAGCCGCCACATAACAATACTACTTTCATTAATAAAAATAAATCTTAAAGGTTACCGTTAATCATTTTATTAGCAAATTTGTCCCGTACGTACGGGATTGAAAGAATCGCAAATGTATAGAATTTAAGTCTTAAAAATGGGAGTAATACAAAGGCAAGGCATTAAGAATGTACTATTAAACTACGCTGGTCTTTTGATTGGTTATGTTAATGTCCTTATTATCCAGCCGAATTACCTGACTAAGCAGGAAGTTGGGTTGATACGCATTTTGTTCTCCTTTTCGGCGTTACTAGCTACTTTTCTTCCGATGGGGATAAACAGCGTGACAACCAAATTCTTCCCTCAATTCAGAAATCCTTCTACAAAGCATTATGGTTATTTTGGATTGATGTTGATATTTCCTCTTTTCGGATTCTTAATTCTCGCCGGACTGCTTTTAGTTTTCAAATCTTTGATTATTTCCTATTATATAGAAAAATCCAGGCTGTTTACGGATTACTTCAATTGTATATTTATATACATGCTAATACTCGGATTATTGAGCATTTTTCACGCTTATGCTTTTTCGCTTTTAAAAACAACTGTTCCGAGCTTTATTAATGAAATTGTAATTCGAGTGTGTTTGATCGGGCTTACAATTGCTTATTATTTCAAATTATTTAGTCTTAATTATTTTATTTACCTCACTATTGCCATTTATGCAATGCAAGTGCTGCTTGTAATTTTATATATCCTATATGAAGATAAGCCAGGATTGAAAGTTGATCTGAAGTATTTGCAAGGTCAAAATCCGAAAGGGATGATGCGGTATGGCCTCATGCTTTCCTTCGCTGCTTTGACTTTTGTGGGATTAAAAAATATTGATGCTATCATGTTAGCGCATTATGTAAGCCTTGAAACTGTTGGTGTGTTTGCCATTGCTGCTATGGTTCCAACTTTAATAGAAGCTCCTCTCGGCGCCTTAGATAAAATTGCCGCACCTAAAATATCGCAGGCTTATGCCATAGGAAACATGAAGGAAATAAAAGATATTTATTATAAATCCACAAGATATCTTTTCCTGCTGGGAGGATGGTTGTTTCTTGGAATCAATATTAATATTCATGCTCTTTTTCAATTAACGGCTAAAAACTATGCTTCCGGCGCAACGGTGGTTTTTATCATTAGCATCGGCACACTAGTCAACATTGCCACCGGGCTGAATGATTCAGTAATTTCGTATTCCAAAAAATACATATATTTAACTTACCTGGTTATGTTGTTGTTTGTACTCGCTATTATTAATAACTTACTATTCATTCCTATTTGGGGTATGGAAGGCGCTGCCTTTGCCACTTGCCTTTCAAGCTTTATTTATAACGCATTGAAATATTTTTATATCCGGAAAACATTTAAGATGCAACCTTTTGATAAAAACACTTTTTTCACGCTTATACTTATTCTAGGTTGTTTCGGAATCAATTATTTACTGCCTTACTTTAACGGCGCCATTTTTGACATCCTTATCAGATCATCCATTATTACCGTAGTTTATTTCGCAGGAACTTATTTTTTGAAAATTGTTCCTGAATTTCATTCTTACATCCCGTTTGCAAAGAAAGTTTAATAGACCTCTTTCATCAATTCACTCGCAGTTTTTAAAATATAGCCTTGAAGTAATACCGGAAAATGGGTTGGTATTATCTTTTTACCTTCAAAAAAGGCATAAATACTCCTCTTTACCATTTAATTACTCAAAACCATTCAAAAATGATTAGCAATCATCTAATAGGGAATAGTCCCTATTGTGTGATTACCTGTAATCACGTAATGGTTACCTGTAATCATCAAATAGGGAAAGGGAACTACATCATGATTACCTGTACTTTTTGTGTGATGGTTAGTAATCACATAATAGGAAAGGGACCTAAATGGTGATTACCTGTAACCACGGAATAGGGAAAGGTACCTACATCGTGGTTACAGGTAATCATGATGCAGTGATTAGTAATCATCTGTTAGTTACATATCATTTTTGAATGGAAAGGAGCAGAAAATTTGGCATGACGGGTGATGATTATCTGCCTGTTGAACTCTTTTCAATAATTCACTGCGAATTATAAAAGAGGTCTTACAGAAAATATATTTTCTTAGAAAGTTCTTCCAATCCCAACCACCCATCTGAATTTAATATAATCGGGCTCAGCTGCGGGAGGGCGATTTAACAACAAAGGAAAGTCTATCCGTAGAGTAAATGGCTTAACCGTTTGCAATGGTCCGAATTTTTTAATAGTCATTGCGATTCCAATTCCCGCATCTGCACGAAGATCAGAAAGTTTAAAACCTTCTCCGGTAGTATCGTAGTTAATAACACCTGCATCGCCGAAGAAATACGGAGTAAAATGCAGCCATTTTCTTGTAAAGGCGGGATGGATCTTTAATAATCTATCAAAGGCAAGTTCACCGCTAAAAGAACCGCCGCTTGTGCCTTTATATATGTAACGAGTATTGCCACTATTATCCTTTTGTGCAACAACATATCCTGCATAGCCCCGAAGATTCAGTCCGCCGCCTTGCTGAAAGTGATTGGTGGTAATGCCATATCCAAGCCAATCCTCCGGTACATACGCACGGGAACGAGTAAACTTATCATTCATCAAATCCTCCGGATTGGCCCCGGCAAGGTAAAGCATGGATTCATCAGCATAAGATGTTCCTGAACCATATTGAATAAATACGCGCGTATTGAAATCAAACTTCCCGATTGCATTGCGGTTAATCGCATTCATGGTGAGATAAGAATAATCATAGCCACTGCCAAGAGAACTGGAACGCAATGCAAGATTGATATCACCGTTGCCATGATGATAGTTATAGGTATGTTCTACTCCTATCTTGAGCGTGTTATTGTACTTGCCGGATTGCCACTGATCAGGATAAAGCAGGTAAGCATTTTCATCTAAATCTCTACGATAGAGGGATTGGAAGTTAAAATAGAATCTTGTCTTCAGGCTTTTTGTTTTTACATCACCACCGGCGCTGTATTGCATTAAACCATCAAGCCACTTTGCGTTTAAATTGAAAGAGGAGTTCCTGATAATCTTATCGGTTGGTGTCCTGTAAGTAAGATGAAAAGAAAACGGATCGTGGCTGTTAATGTCAGCGTGTTCAGGAAGAGAAGTTTGTGCGACTCCTGTGTTCAGCCATGCATCGAGGCTTAAAAAATTAGAATAACCAAAATAATTTCCATCCACGTGAAAGCCGATCTTTAAACCATCATAATTGTTGTACCACACATCAGGTCTCGCTTTTAACAGGTAATCGTAACGTGCAGGAGGGTTGTAAATCTGCGAATCAAAAATCAACCTTGCAGGAAATGGCTTCCTGTTATTAAGCATATTAATATCGGCAAGGCGATTCGTGGTATCAATCACAATATTTTCAATACCGCCGGGGATATGTACCTGTGCATTGTATGTCGGATTTAATTTATCCCATCCAAACCACTTAGGCAAAATTGTTGCATTCGTTTGCTTAATGAATGAACGGTTAGGAATGTGATAATCGTACCGGGTTCCGTTTCTCGAAAAGATGCTGAAATCTATTGGCATCTCCATTCTTTCCTTTCTTTTGAAAGTAATGAAGAAATCATCTTTTGCTTTGCCGCGCTTCACACCTTTAATTGCATAATCAATTCTCTTATCCGTTTCCATCCACTGATCGAAGAACCAGTTGAGATCAACATGAGTGAAATGGATAACTGAGTTTCTGAAATCTTCAAAGTAAGGATGACAAAATTTCCATTGGTTAAAATAATGACGCATTGATTCAAGAAAAAGCGAATCGCCTAATACATACTGAAGATTATAAAGCATGGTAGCCGTCTTTCCGTATACCATACCATAGCCGCCACCCTGCCCTAATGCACCGTTAAAGTGATCAGAATGTGTATTTATAAAACCATCATCACCACTGACTGCCTGCGAGAGATAGCGATTAAAGACAAGACGGTCGCGCACTAAAGGGGGATCTGTGAAACGATCAACATATTTGCTTCCGGAAGAAGTTGTCACGAGAGTATCGCCATCAATTTTATCTAAAGACCATGCGTTGATGAACTGTGTAAAACCCTCATCCAATGCAGCCCTGTAAGTTTCGTTATTACCCACCATTCCATAAAACCACTGATGACCGACTTCATGCGAGAAGAGATAACGGTAATTAGGTTCATATCCACCATCAAGTGTTAGCATGGGATATTCCATTCCATCGCGTGCATCAGCAACAACTATTTTAGGGTAAGCATACATGCCAAAGTCTTCGGAATAAACTTTTATGATTTTAGCAGTGTAATCTGCAGCATTTTGCCATAGGCCTGCATGAGGCTCTTCAGCCAGAGCAATACATTTTATTCCATTCCATTCTGCTTCTCCTATTCTGTAAGTCGGATCGGCAGTGAAGGCAAAATCATGAACATTCTCTGCATGAAACTTCCAGGTTTTCTTTTGATTGTTTCGTTGAATGATAATTGAAGGAGGTGAGTTCCACGGCTTGCCCTGGAAATTCCTGATATCGAGTTTCTTTCTCAACGAATCGGGCATTACTTCATCGCGGTTTAAAAGATTGCCGGTTGCTTCAAGAATATATATATTGGGCAGTGTAAGATCAACATCATACGTTCCGTAATCGCCGTAGAACTCACGATTCAAATGCTGATCAGCTGTCCAGCCAAACTTGCGGTCATACACTGATATTTTCGGAAACCATTGCACACCGTCATAATGCTTGAAGCCAAAAGCATTAAAGATTTTCATTCTTCTCCTTACATCTCCTGTACCGTAATACGTTTTGAAGTGGATATCAAATGTTATAGAAGTACCGCTGTACAAAGGTTTCGATAGATAGACTTTCAGAATAGTATTATCCAGCTTCGTTTTCAAATCAGTACCATCGTTCTTCACATAATCTACTACTGTGCCAAGAGTATCCTTCTCATGTTTGCCATAATGAGGAGTTACCCCGTTATTCTTTGTCAGATCATCAAGATAAGAACCGGGTTGAAAAGCATTTTGGTAAAGATGAAAATAAACGAACGTAAGCGTATCAGGGGAGTTGTTGTAATAAGTCAACTGCTCGCTCCCGTCAATCAAATCTGTAGCGTCATTCAATTCGGCTTTGATGACGTAGTGAACATCCTGCTGCCAATAACCGGGAAAGGGAGGGCGGTTTTTCCAATAATTATGATTGTCGCTGTTTCTATAAGTATCGGGCGGATGGACAGGATCGTCCGACTGTGCTGCACAAGCTGCACAAATAAAAAGACAACAAAGGCTGAAGTAAAATCGAATCATAACAGTAAATTATTCCTTAGTTGCAAACTTTCGTCGCTTCGCATTATCTATGCTCGCATTTAGTTCAAAACCAAGAATGAGGATGACTGAGTTAAAATAAATCCACAGCATTACCACTATCAGCGTTCCAATAGAACCATAGAGCTTGTTGTAGTTGGCAAAGTTGTTTACATAATAAGCAAACCCGATAGATGTGCAGATGGTCAATGCGGTGGCAAGCGTTGAACCGGCGGAAAAAAGCTTCCAGCGCTTCTTTACTGCAGGTCCATAATAATAAAGAAAAGAAATCGAAAAAAGGATGAGGGCAAGAATAATTGCCCACCTCGTGGACGCCACGATGTGGAGTTGTGTTGCATTCTTGATAATGTGTTTTTTTACAAAATATTTTGAGGTGGTCTGTCCAAAAACGATGAGCACGGTAGCAAGCATGACCAGAACCGATAAAATAAATGTGAGTACGAGCGCTGCGCCTCGCCGACGCCATGGACCGCGACTTTCTACAACATGATAACTGGTATTAAAACCTTTTATCATTGCCATAAAACCATTGGAAGTAAAATAAAGCGCCAATAAAAACCCAAGTGATAGCAATCCCCTGCGCTGATGCTTTACAATATCCTCAATCGTATCGCGGGTTGATTCGTAAGCATTGGATGGAAGAACATTCCTAATGAGCTCGAGCAACTGATCCTGGAAATTCTGAATCGGTATATATGGTATGAGCGTAAAGAGAAAGATAATGGCAGGAAACAGGGCAAGAAAAAACGAGAAAGCAAGAGAGGATGCACGCGTTTTGATGCTTCCCTTATGAATGCCTGTAAAGAAAAAATCAGCCACATCATACAATGGCAACCCATCAAATCCCGGAATAACCAGCCGTTTGGTGAAACCAACGAATGCAGTTACCGGTGGAGAATAGGCAAGAACTCTCACAATTCTTCTAAAAGGGTTTCTTGCCATTTAAGGGAGTATATTTTTTGATTTGAAAACAGGAAACATATTTTCTCAACTGACAATCTTCAGACTAATATCTAAGCTTTTGTAAGAATGCGTAAGTGCACCAACTGAAACATAATCCACACCGCACTCTGCATAATGTCTTACGTTATCAAGCGTAATGCCACCTGAAGCTTCCGTTTCAAATCGTTCATTGATCAGCGTCACCGCTTCTTTGAGGAGAGGCAATTGAAAATTATCCAGCATGATACGTTTTACCTTTCCAAACTTCAGCACTTGCTGCACCTCCTGTATTGTCCTTGTTTCAATTTCAACAGGGATGTTACGATTGTTTTTTAACAGGTAATCATTCGCAGCATTTATTGCTTTCTCAATTCCGCCGCAGGCATCCACATGGTTATCTTTAATAAGAATCATATCGTACAAACCAAAGCGATGATTTTCACCACCACCGGTTTTCACCGCCCATTTCTCGAACAAACGGAAATTAGGGGTCGTCTTGCGTGTATCAAGTATCTTTGTCTTCAGGCCGTCCAGACGATCAACGTATTTTCGGGTAATGGTTGCAATGCCACTCATGCGCTGCATGCAATTTAACACCAAACGCTCTGCTGTGAGTATGGAACGAATCCTGCCTTCAATAGCAATAACTATTTCTCCTGACTTAACAACAGCGCCTTCCTGAACCAGCACTTTCACTTTTATGAAGCTGTCAACATGGTTGAATATTTGATCAGCAAGAACAAGCCCCGCAATGATACCATCCTCCTTCACTTTTACAACTGCGTTGCCTGTTGCTTCCTCCATTATGCATGCAAGCGAAGTATAATCACCAGCTCCAATATCTTCTTTTAAAGCGGCATCAATAAACTGTTCCACTGACATAGCTGAAGGTTCAATACTGAACATAAAAATCCATTAAGGTGCAGGATGCAAATATAGCTTTACAAAAGAGTTAATAGGAGCGCTCAGGTTTGTTGCACACCATTCAGCGTTAAGACAATTACAGAAAGGATCTACAATTAATTGAAATTGTCTTATCTTTGATAAGGATTTTAAGGTTATGAAAAAACACTCACTTCTTTTCTTCTTGCTTTCCTTAACAATCACCAGTTCATTTGCGCAGGCTACTTTTCAGAAAAGATATGGAGGGCACAGAGGTGAAAAAATGACCGGGCTGGCGAGAACACACGACGGTGGTTATGTCCTGGCAGGCGGCTCAGGAAGCTTTGGAGATACACTCGGTGATGCCTACCTGGTAAAAACAGATTCAACAGGAAACTTGCTTTGGTCTATGATTTATCATGGCGCTTTGAATGATTATTGTAATAAAGTAATTGAAACTGCTGATCATGGCTTGCTGCTCATCGGTCAAACCTATAGCTTCGGTTCGGGATCATTAGATGCGTTTCTTATAAAAACTGATTCTGTAGGCAACGAGGAATGGTCGAAGGCATACGGAGGCCCGGGCGATGATTTTTTCTTTAATGCAATACAAACTTTTGATGGTGGCTATATAGCTGTTGGCGCTACTACCAGCTTTGGAGCCGGTGATTACGATATGCTCATCATCCGAACAAATGCGTCGGGTGATACCCTATGGACACGAATACTCGGCGGTGTCTCCTACGACCAGATGGAAGACGTTATTCAAACGGCTGACTCCAACTTTGTTTTATGCGGACGGACAGAAAGTTTCGGATTGGCCATAGAGGAGAGTTTTCTTTGTAAGATCAATCAATCGGGGGATACATTATGGACGCTTATTTTTGGTGGTAGTGTTCAGCAAGAAGCCATATACCTCGCGCAGACTTACGATAGGGGGTATATTGTAACCGGAAGCTCCAATAGTTTTAGCACAAGCTTTGATGCTTATCTCAATCGGTTTGATAGCGCAGGACATTTGCTTTGGTCTAAATTATATGGAGGGCCATTAACGGATGCTACATACAATGTAGTGATAATGTCTGATAGCGGTTTTACACTTCTTGGATTCACGAATAGCTTTGGACCACCACTTAGCATCAAACATAACGGCAATTCAAATCCCTACGCACGCACAGAAGGCGACGACAGCTCAAATATATATATTATCCGCACGAATGTAAGCGGTGATACGCTTTGGACAAGTGAATACGGAGGGCGTCTTCAGGATGAAGCATATGGTCTTCTTAAAACAAGTGATGATGGATTGGTTATTCTCGGTTATTCTTCAAGCTTTGGCACTGACAGTACCGATGCTTATTTAATTAAGACAGATGCAAAGGGTCATAGCGACTGTAATGAAAAGCCAACTAATCCTGCAGTTGCTTCCCCTAACACAATTGTCAGCAGCGCTGCTACGCAAATCACTTCAGGTGTTTCTGTGGTTGCCGCTCCGTTCTCGCAATTTGCCCCTCCAACTTTTGCTTACGTCCTCTGTTCCGCTCTTGGAGTCAGCGATGCAGAAGTCTCATCGAAGGATTTGACACTATACCCCAATCCCGCTGCCAATCAACTCACCATCAGCATTCCATCGCTACAACGAAACGAACCCGGAACTATTTTTATCACAAATATTCTATGGCAAGCTCTTTATCAATCTGTAATCACAAATCCGAAATCGGAAATAGATATATCCTTTTTGACTGCAGGGATTTATTTTGTGCATCTTAATGATGAAAAAGGAATGTGGACAGGGAGGTTTGTAAAGGAATAAAGAAAAACTTATCCTTACCTTCCTTTTAATTTCCACAACGTGGAAACAAGCATATCAACATCAGAGCAGGTATTATAAAAAGCCAATGATGGTCGCACCGTCGTTTCTAAACCAAATCTTCGCAAGATAGGTTGGGCACAATGATGCCCTGAACGAACCGCTATCCCTTCCTCATTAAGGGCAGCGCCTACTTCTTCTGTTTTATACCCTTCTAATACAAAAGACAAGACAGAAGCTTTATCAGGAGCAGTGCCAATCATTGTCAGCCCCGGCACATCCTGCATTAGCTTGGTAGCATACAACAGCAGGTAATGTTCATATTGATTAATATTATCTATGCCAAGTCTTGAAACATAATCCAATGCAGCGCCCAGTCCTACTGCATCAGCAATATTGCCCGTGCCCGCTTCAAAGCGTGAAGGAGCATTTTGAAAAGTAGAGCGTTCAAACGTAACATCCTTAATCATGCTGCCTCCACCCTGCCATGGTTGTGTTTCATTCAGCAAATCTTCTTTGCCATATATAACGCCGATGCCTGAGGGGCCAAATATCTTATGTCCCGAAAACACAAACCAGTCGCAATTCAAATCACGCATGTCCACGCGCATGTGAGAAACCGATTGTGCTCCGTCCACCAGCACCTTTGCCCCTGACTGGTGACCCATCTCCACCATTATCTTAGCGGGCATTATTGTGCCCAACGCATTTGAAACCTGTGTAAAAGAAACTAATTTGGTTTTAGGTCCCAGCAGCTTTGCATATTCACTTAATATAACCTGCCCGTCATCGTCCACAGGAATAACACGCAGCTTCAAGCCTTTTTTCTCAGCTAATAATTGCCAGGGAACAATGTTGGCATGATGCTCCAGGTGACTGAGAATTATTTCATCATCTGCTTTCAAATGCTGATCTCCCCAGCTTTGCGCAACTAAATTAATAGCCTCTGTAGTTCCACGCACAAACACTATTTCATTTGGAGAAGAAGCATTTAAGAATAGCTGTACTTTCTTGCGCGCATCTTCATAAGCATCTGTTGCCCGTGCTGCAAGGTCATGTGCGGCACGATGAATGTTAGAATTCTCATGCTCGTAAAAATGACTGATACGGTCAATAACATGTTTTGGCTTTTGCGTAGTAGCGGCATTGTCAAGCCATATTAAAGGACGGCCATGCACCCGCTCCTGCAGAATCGGAAAATCTTTCTTTATCAAATTCGCATCAAACGGAGGAGGTATTAAACCTGCATTTGACTTCGTATCTAAATATGCTTTAGTGGGAAACGGATGAAACTCTTTATCAAAAGGAAAAGAAGGAACTTTTGGCAAAAAATAATACGATGCATCACTTGCTCCAGGCATTGGCACACCGGGCATTTGCAGAATATTAATGAAAGATAGTATTGAAACCAACACATTCGCTAACTCTGTATCATAAGACTCACCGGATATATATGATATGTTTTCAAGTGAAGAATCTTTTTTCATGATGGAAGGAGAAATGCCACTTCCTGCCACTGACTTAGGAATCCCGCCGTTGTTTTTAAAATGAGAATCGGGCAAGCTCGTTTGCGGGTTGCTCATATTCACAGCATTTCCTTGTTCATGTGCAGAAGGAGAAATGCCGCTTCCCGCCACAGATTTCGGAATCCCGCCACCATTCGGATAATGAAGGTCAGGCAAGCTGCTTTGCGGATTACCCGGATTTAATGTTTTTCCATGTTCAATAGCAGAAGGTGAAATGCCACTGCCTGCTACAGATGAAGGAACCCCGCCATTATTCTTAAAATGAGGGTCAGGCAAGCTCGTTTGCGGATTGCTCATGTTCACCCCGTTTCCATGTTCGTGCGCTGAGGGAGAAATGCCGCTTCCCGCCACTGACTGTGGCATTCCGCTATTACCGGGAAAATGAGAATCAGGTAAATTAGCTTGCGGGCTTTTCCCGTTGAATATGTTTCCCTTATTTAAAAGAGCATCATAGTCAGGCGTCTTTGCCTGCTGTTGTGAAACATCATGATTGGGAAAGCCACCCGGGAGAGCCTTGAAATACTCATTCACCAATTTCTCAATCGCATCCGTATCCGGCAAACCGCCGGGGATATTATTATTTGTATTCATGGTACTTTCCTGTTTCCACGTCTTCAAGCACAGCTATGGCATCATCCACGAGCACAGCCAGCGAGCAATAAAGTGAAACCAAATAAGAAGCAATCGCTTTATCATTAATACCCATGAAGCGCACGGATAAACCAGGCGACTGTTCACCGGGCAAACCCGGCTGGTAAAGACCGACAACACCCTGTCGCGCTTCGCCGACTCGCAGCAACAAAATTTTCGACTTCCCTTTTTCAATCGCCACTTTATCGGATGGGACTAAAGGAATGCCGCGCCATGTAAGAAACTGCGATCCTAAAATAGAAGCAGTAGGAGGCGGAACACCCCTGCGTGTGCACTCTCTGCCAAAAGCGGCAATAGCAAACGGATGCATCAAAAAGAAACCCGGTTCCTTCCAAACCTTGGTAATCAGTTCATCCATGTCGTCCGGTGTGGGCGCGCCTGTGCGGGTTTTGATACGCTGATGCGCTGAAATGCTGTGCAGCAAACCATATTCTTTATTATTGATTAGCTCGCTTTCCTGGCGCTCCTTTACAATTTCAATCGTGAGGCGCAACTGCTCGCTGATCTGATTATAGGGCTTACTATATAAATCAGACACACGCGTATGCACATCCACCACCGTATTCACAGCACTCAGATTATACTCACGTGGTTTCTCAATGTAATCCACAAACGTATGAGGCAGCTCGCGCTCATCACGTCCGGAGCAATCCACTTCCACATTGCTTTGGTCCTTCACTTTATTGAGACGGTAAACACCTGACTCAACCGGAATCCAATTCATAAAATGAGTTAACCAACGCGGAGTGATTGCACCCATTTGAGGCACAGTGCGCGTTGCGATGGCAAGTTGCCGCGCGGCAACATCGCCTAATGCAGTTTGCTGCTTGTTTGTTTCAGCCATTTGAGAAGATATTTAATTTAAGGTTTATGATTCGTAATTGAAGGAGCAAGAATAAATATTATTGCAGGGGTTTTTAATCAAAATGTCTCGTCCTGAAAAAAGTTGAC
>PLYJ01000194.1 GCA_003151745.1 Bacteroidota bacterium | reverse complement strand
TAACAATTTATTTTCTCTTTCTCCCAATCCGGCCTCTACTCAACTCACTATTCACACTTCATCTTTTCATGCTAATGAAGCGGTAACGGTTTCGGTGATGAATGTGCTGGGGCAAATAACCTCACCCCCGGCCCCTCTCCTGCAGAAGAGGGGGGATGCTGTGATTGATGTCAGCAAGCTTTCGGCGGGCATTTATTTTCTTTGGATGAAATCGGAGAGTGGGAGTGCGGTGAGGAAGTTTGTGAAGGAGTAAACACTTTTTGCTTTGCAAGGTGTAAAGAATTACCTTTGAGCAAAACTTTTTAATGATAGTTTCTGAAATAAAACTTTACGAACTGCTGAAAGCTAAAATAGGCGAGAAGGAAGCAGAAGCCTTTGTAGAAATTCTTGAGAAAAGAGTAGATATTAAATTTGAAGATGCTAAACAGTATTTAGCTACAAAAGAAGATATTGCAGACGTAAGGGCAGAAATGCAGACCATAAAAACGGATATAATTAAATGGATGTTTATTTTCTGGGTTGGGACTATCGGTGTTTTATCAGGCATCATGTTTGCAATGCTTCACGCTTATTTGAAATAAATTATAAAAGCATTTTTTGAAACTTTGGGCAGGCAACTTTAGCAGCTGCCTTTTTTATTTTCTTAAAATGAAATCTCCAGATTTTATTCCCTGATTATTTTCTTTACCGCTGAGCTTCCATCCTCATTACTGATTTTCAAAAAGTAAACTCCTGCGGGCTGATAGGAAATATCAATTTCCGATTCGTCATTGCGAACGGAGTGAAGCAATCCCCTTTCAACAGCGGATGGACTGTTTGAAAGCTTTTCAGCATAAACCTTTTCTCCTAATACATTATAGATTTCTATTTGGGATTGCTTCGCGGAGTTTATCCCGATTATTTCGGGGCTCGCAATGACAAAAGTGCCATGCGTTGGATTGGGGTAGATTGTAAATGTGGTGTTGTTAGCAATTTCATTTACTGCTGTCGGAATGTTTGGAATAATGCGGCTGTAGTAAACATCCTCTTCACCATTAAAAGTATTAGCCCATGCGAGATGCGCGCCAATGTTGTCAGAAATCATATCAAAATAATCACCCATTTTATTTTGGTTAGGATAGCCCACATGCGGATCGAAAAGGCCGGACATTTTTTGATTAATGCTCCATGTATTTCCCTGATCAACGGAATAAGAATAATAAAGCGCGGAAGAATCTGCGCCTGTCACGGCGTCACGGTTATCAAGCCAAATTGCGTCAATCCTTCCATTGGGAGCAACAGACATAGTGCCGAACCATTGAGTATTAAATATGGAAGAGTCATCGTTTATCTGGATTGGATTGCTCCAGGTGAGCCCGCCATCCGTGCTGCTTGCAAACATCACATCAGCAGGATCGTTGCTTGAAATTCGATTGAGCGAAGCCAGCACATATATGTTGCCTCGGCCGGGCCCGTTGGAGCGATCCACATCAATGTTCACCTGTCCAAGCAGCCCGGCAGGATTCATCGAAGAACCATTAATGAACCCATCTATATTTACAAATTGCGGAACATTCCAACTCACCACTGAATCGCGGAACTGCGCATTCACCGATTCAGAAAATACAATATTCGCATTGCTATCCGTTCCGGCAATATATAGTTCGCCTGCATTTCCAACAGCCGTTGTTCCAAAATAAGGATAGCTGTTTATAATAGTGCAGCTTTCAAAGCTGGTGTCTTCATTCGTGGAGCGGGTAAAAAAACCGGGCATGCAGGTACTATATAGATACGTCCAGAATGCATAAATATTTCCGCTTCCAACTCCTGCAGTGCGGTCAATGGTCATCCATTGCTTATCGCCGCCGTCTGCATTGGTTCTGTTATTCCATGATGCGCCGCCATTGGTGCTTTCATATACCTTGCAGGTGAAATCATTTGCAAGGCTGTTGTAATAGAAATTCCCTTCTTTGTCAAAATCCAAAACAGGATCGGAATGGAAAACTCCCGCATCAATCCTTCCGGCGAAAGTCCATGATTGTCCTGCATTGGTAGTATACGCCCAGCCGGCCTGCCTGAAATTACTGGTCACATTGTCGAATTGCCTCCAGCCGATAACTATTTTGTTTTCATCCAACGGATTCACGGCAATGTTCGGTTCGTTCGCTGCATCGCCAATAATGTTTCGCCCGCTTGAGTCCACATTCACCTGGATGGTAGTGATGCTGCTGCTCACAGATCTCTGTGCTCCTGTGCTTTTATATTTATATGCGGGGGAAGTCTTTTTATTATTAAATGCATTGGGAAGATACTTATCATCCATTGTTTCATGGTGCATCTGCATCATTCTATCAGCGGGAGTCCTCGCATCCTGGCTAAAAGAGAGGGACGGACTTAAAAGTATTATCCCTGCAACCGGCAGAATTAATCGTTTCTTATTTTTCATATACAACACCATTTCTATTACTATCTAACAAAGGTGGGCAATAATCTTTAGATAAACCAATACTTTGGCGGGTTTAAGAGCGGAAACAAGTTTCCTTTAAGAATGGCTTCATAAACAAAAAGAGGTGATGTGCTCACCTCCTTTTATTTGATTCAAGAAAAGCTTAGCTTGAAAAATTACTTTTTCCCCTCAACAGTAAACTCAACCTTCGCATCATCGCCGAGGAAGTTCAGGTAGGGAGCGCCGATTTTAAAGTCGAGGCGGTTGATGGTGATCGCTCCTTCAAAAGAATAGACCTTGCTGTTTTGGAAGCCTGTGTTTTCACCAAGGTAATTGAAAGGTACATTAACCTGTTTGGTAATGCCTTTGATGGTGAGATCGCCGGATGCTATATATTTATAATCACCGGACGGAGCTTCTTGTATGGAAGAAGATTTGAACGTGATCATTGGATTGCTGATGACATTAAACCAATCGCCTTCTTTCATCTTAGCATCACGGCTTGCATCATTGGTATTAAGCGAACCGGCATTCAGGATAAGCATGATGCCTGAAGTGGCAGGATTGCCTGTCATGGTAATAACACCGGAATCTACCTGCATGTTTCCTCTTGCACGTGCCATCCAATGACGAATGCTGAATTCAACAAATGAATGTGTTGCGTCAACAGGGTAAGTTCCGTTTAGAGTTTTAATGTCTGCTGTTGCCGGTTTTGCTTCGGTAACTGCTGTTGTCATTCCTGCTTCTGATGAATTAGCTTGTTTCATTCCCGGCTTTACAAGCAGGGGAGCGATAACCAAAGAAACGATGGCAGTGAGCTTAATAAGAATATTCATTGAAGGACCGGAAGTATCTTTGAACGGATCACCAACGGTGTCGCCTGTAACAGCAGCCTTGTGCGGCTCACTTCCTTTATAATACATCTTGCCGTCTATCTCAACTCCTTTTTCAAAAGCTTTCTTTGCATTGTCCCATGCACCGCCTGCATTGCTTTGGAACATGGCCATCAGCACGCCGCTTACGGCAACGCCGGCCATAACGGCAGCAAGCACTTCAGCACCCGGAAATCCCATAGCGTTAAATCCGAAGCCGATGATTACAGGAGTGATAATAGCAAGTAAACCGGGAAGCATCATCAATCTTAACGCTGCTGAAGTGGATATCTGGATGCATTTATCATAATCAGGTTCTACACCTTCTTTGCCTTCCAGCAAACCTACAATCTCACGAAACTGACGGCGCACTTCCACCACCATCGCATTCGCAGCACGACCAACAGCACGCATAGCGAGAGCAGAGAAAAGAAATGGAACCATGCCGCCGATAAATAAACCTGCCAGCACTTCTGCTTTTGAAATGTCAATTGTTTCAACGCCTGTGATTTCTTTATATGCTGCAAACAAAGCAAGTGATGTTAATGCTGCTGATGCAATTGCAAATCCTTTTCCGACAGCTGCTGTCGTGTTACCTACGGTATCAAGGATGTCTGTACGTTCTCTTACTTCTTTTGGTAAAGCACTCATTTCAGATATACCACCTGCATTATCTGCGATTGGCCCGAACGCATCAATTGCTAATTGAATCCCAGTGGTAGCCATCATTCCGCTTGCTGCAATAGCCACACCATAGACACCTGCGAATGCATACGCTGCAACAATGCCGCTTGCAAGAACTAAAATAGGAAGAGCCGTTGAAATCATACCAACGCTTAATCCTGAAATGATATTTGTTGCAGCACCTGACATGGATTGACGCGTAATGGTTGTAACAGGATTCTTTCCAAGCGAAGTGTAGAACTCTGTAATCATGCTCATCAAAGTCCCCACCACAAGTCCGACAAGGACAGTGCAGAAAACATGAAAGGATGTATAGGTTGCTCCGTGCACCGTGATGGATTCAGGCAATATTTTACTGATGATGAAATAAGAAGCAATGGCAGTCAATATGATTGCACCATAGTTACCTCTGTTAAGCGCAGCCTGCGGATTGCCGTTTTCTTTAATGCGAACAAACCATGTTGCCACCACAGAAAAGATTAAGCCAGCAACAGCAATAACAAGAGGAAGGATAACAGGTGATAAACCACCAAAGGCATCATGCAAGGTGCTTCCTGACACATCGCCCGAAATGGTAGCACCAAGCACCATCGTTGCAAGCACGGTGCTTACATAAGAACCGAATAAGTCAGCTCCCATACCGGCTACGTCACCTACGTTGTCACCCACGTTGTCTGCGATAACGGCAGGGTTGCGTGGATCGTCTTCAGGAATTCCGGCTTCAACTTTTCCTACAAGATCAGCACCAACGTCAGCCGCTTTAGTGTATATACCACCACCCACACGGGCAAACAATGCAATGCTTTCAGCACCAAGAGAAAATCCGGTGAGCACTTCAAGAACTCTTCTCAGAGGTTCGTGAATGCTGCCTTCATGATTAAATAAGTGCTGGAAAAGAATAAATAATAAGCTCAGCCCTAATACACCTAATGCGGCAACACTGATTCCCATAACTGACCCACCGGAAAAAGAAACATCCAATGCCTTGCTTAAGCTTGTTCTTGCAGCAGCAGTTGTACGAACATTTGCCTTAGTTGCAACCTTCATACCGATGAAGCCTGCAAATGCGCTTAGAAATGCTCCTGTTATAAATGCGACTGTAATTAAAGGAGAAGAGCGGACAGGATCAGCTGAAATAGCGAGTAATGCGCCAACGATGACCACAAAAATGGTGAGTATCTTATATTCGGCTTTGAGGAAGCTCATTGCGCCTGCAGCAATATATCCTGCTATCTTCTTCATCCGGTCATTGCCGGCATCCATCTTACCAATTCGAGCAGAAATAATCATTGCATACAGCAATGCCGCCACCATCACACAGGGAATCAAATAAATAATATAATCCATAGAGTATTGTTCTTGTTAACTAAAGCCTAATGATTTTTAATAAAGGGGTGCAAAGGTAACCCTTAAATGAAATTTTACAAATCTCTTTTATGCACGATTAGAAATCTTTCCGGATTATCTGCATTTTATGAATTCCTTCCGAAAAATCAACTGAACCTTCATGGAAGGTATGGTTGATTCTATTAAAGACAGTAGAACCTTTAACAAAGACATGGCTGTTTTCAATAAAAACAGTAGAACCTTCGATAAAGGTTCAGCAACATTTACTGAAAACATCGCTGTCTTCAATGAAGGTAATAGAACCTTTAGCAAAGACAATAGAACCTTCGTTGAAAACATGGCTACCTTCATTAAAGGTTCAACAACCTTTATTAAAAACATGTCTGTTTTCGTTAAAGGTTCGCATGTAATTTGGAGTTTAATCCTTCAAATAAAAGAAAATCCGATATTTTTTGATCTTCAATGAAATTGATTGATGATACAATCTCAAACTTACGCTGTCGACATTTTGCTTTTGTAGTGCTAATTGTTACCTAAAGGTATCATTTCTATTACTTTCATTTCATGCTTTGTGCTATTTTTTTTAGCTCGCCTTTAAAGCAATTTTGCATTCCAATTTAATTAATGCAGGGTTTTGGTAAGCAACTCGCTGTTTATTATTGAATTGTACTTATTAACAAAAGGCATTGTTGAATATGGCTTTTTTAATTAAAATTTAAGAAATGTAAACAAAAATTTGTTCAAAAAATGTAAGAAATGGGTCATAATTGATCATTTCTCATCTAATCCAAAACATATATTTGTGTCCATCACAAAGGGGGGTGTTTCAATTGCAAGTCGTTAGTAATGAGTATTTCTCAAAGATATATAAATCTTTGACCTAAGTATAGTACGATTTTGAAACTAAATTTAATAGTGAGCAAATGAATAATAAGAATAAACAAAAAAGTAGTTATTCTCTAAAGTCTTCTTTTAGCATTGTCGTAACGACGGTAATTGCTTTGTTTTTATCAGCGAATGGAGTTCGTGCTAATAATAATTTGACTGCGGGCACCGGAGGAAATATTATTGCAGGAAATGTTAATGAATTAAAACAAAAGAATGTTTTTAATAAGGAATACAAAGTATTTACCATTACAAACAGCAATGAGAATGAAGCAGTTCCAACTGTTGTGAAGAAATATACTTTACTTAAAGTAAACAGCGGCATTTCGGAAATACTAAGTACAAAACCCGATTATATTAAGGTAATATTGCCAATTGATAATGGAGCAAGGAATTTAACAGTATTACTTTATAAAGTTGATATTTCGCCAAACGGGTATACTCTTTTAACAAGTGATGGTCGTACCAATCCGGTTAATAATCCCGTGGTTAACTACAGGGGAAGTATTGATAATGACGGGCATTCCGTAGCCGCTTTTACATTTTCCGAGAATGAAACGATGGGAATGATCAGTAACCGTGAAGGAAATTATGTGCTGGGAAAGATTGATAAGAACACTTCAGGGTTGTATATCATATATAATGACAGGGATCTGATACCTGAACCGGGCATTTCATGTTCATCAAATAATTTTGCTCCTAAAATTAATAAAGCTAAATCTACAGAAAGAGCAGAATCAACAACCAGCACGAAATGTGTAAACTGGTATTGGGAAGTAGTGAATGATATCTATATAGATAAAGGAAGTTTAGCCAATGTGAATAGCTATATACAGGGAGTTTTTAACCAGGTTTCTACCCTTTATGCAAATGACGGCATGTCAATTACGCTTCAAACAGTTTATGTTTGGACAACCGTTGATCCTTATACAGGACCTGCAACAAGCGATTACCTGAATCAGTTTGGAAGTTATAGAACATCTTTTACCGGTGATTTAGCTAACCTGATAGGATATAAAGGAGGAGGCGGAATTGCATGGATTGGAGGATTTTGCAATGCTCCCATGTATGAAATGGCTTATTGCGGTATTAGTTCAACGTATAATACTGTTCCCACTTTTTCATGGACGGTAGAATGTCTTTGCCATGAAGAAGGACATTTATTCGGATCGCAACATACTCATGCCTGTGCATGGAACGGAAACAATACAAAGATAGACGATTGCGGAGGTTCTGCAGGTTATAGTGAAGGTACATGTCCTCCTGAACCAAATCCTCAATTACCTGTGGCCGGCGGAACAATCATGAGCTATTGTCATCTCACAAGCGTAGGTATTAATTTCTCATTAGGCTTCGGCCCTCAACCCACAACATTAATGTTAGGTGATGAAAATACGGCTTCCTGTCTTTCATCATGCAGTGGCTGTAGTACTCCTTCTCAACCGGCATCCATTTCAGGAAACACCTCTGTGTGCTCCGGTTCAAGCCAAACTTATTCTATTGCGGCGGTAACGGGCGCAACAAGTTATACATGGACATTGCCTTCAGGATGGACAGGTACTTCAACAACTACTTCAATCACTGTTACAGCAGGAAGCACAAGCGGAACTATTACTGTTAAAGCAAATAACAGCTGTGGCAGTGGCACGGCTCAATTTATATCTCCCGCAGTAGTGACAGCTCCGGCAACCCCCGGTTCAATTACCGGAGTAACAACAGCATGTCCGGGCACATCACAAACATATTCAGTAGCAACTGTAACCGGAGCAACAAGCTATACCTGGACATTGCCATCAGGCTGGACAGGCACTTCAACAAGTAATTCAATCACTGTAACAACAGGAAGCACAAGTGGAACTATTTCAGTAAAAGCAAATAACAGTTGCGGAACAAGCAGCGCTCAAACGTTAGCTATTACTGCATCCACAACAGCACCTGCACAACCTGCTTCAATAACCGGAGTTACTTCAGCATGTCCGGGCACATCACAAACATATTCAGTAGCAACTGTAACCGGAGCAACAAGTTATACATGGACCTTACCAATAGGATGGACAGGCACTTCAACAAGTAATTCAATCACCGTAACAACAGGAAGCACAAGTGGAACAATTTCAGTGAAGGCAAATAACGGTTGCGGGACAAGCGGCGCTCAAACATTGGCTGTTACAGCATCCTCAGCAGCACCTCCACAACCTGCTTCAATAACCGGAGTTGCTTCAGCATGTCCAAGCACCTCACAAACATATTCAGTGACAGCAGTGACAGGCGCAACAAGCTATACCTGGATATTGCCATCAGGCTGGACAGGCACTTCAACAACCACTTCAATAACTACAACCACAGGAAACACAGGCGGAACTATTTCGGTGAAAGCAAATAATGGTTGTGGAACAAGCAGCACTCAGACATTAGCTGTTACAACAAGCAGAGCAGCACCGACACAACCGGGTTCAATCACTGGGGTGATATCAGCCTGTCCAAGTTCAAGTCAAACTTATTCAGTGACAGCGGTAGCAGCTGCAACAAGTTATACCTGGACATTACCATCAGGCTGGACAGGCACTTCAACAACCAATTCAATAACTACAACCACAGGCACCACAGGCGGAACTATTTCGGTGAAAGCAAATAATGGGTGCGGAACAAGTAGCGCTCAAACCTTAATGGTTACAGCAAGCACGGCAGCACCAGGACAACCGGGTTCAATCACTGGCGTGACATCAGTGTGTCCAAGTTCAAGTCAAACTTATTCAGTGACAGCAGTAGCAGCTGCAACAAGTTATACCTGGACATTACCATCAGGCTGGACAGGAACTTCAACAACTAATTCAATCACTAGTACAACAGGAAACACGGGTGGAACTATTTCGGTGAAAGCAAATAATGGTTGTGGAACAAGCAGCGCTCAGACGTTAGCTGTTTCAACAACCACGGCAGCACCAGGACAACCGGGTTCAATTAGCGGAGTTGCTTCAGCATGTCCGAGCACTTCACAAACCTATTCAGTATCGGCGGTATCAGGCGCAACAAGTTATACCTGGACATTACCATCAGGCTGGACAGGTACTTCAACTAGTAATTCAATCACTAGCACAACAGGAAACACAGGCGGAACTATTTCGGTGAAAGCAAATAATGGCTGCGGAACGAGTAGTGCTCAAACCTTAACGGTTGCAGCAAGTACGGCAGCACCAGGACAACCAGGTTCAATTAGCGGAGTTGCTTCAGCATGTCCAAGCACTTCACAAACATATTCAGTGACAGCAGTATCAGGAGCTACCAGTTATACTTGGACATTGCCATCAGGCTGGACAGGCACTTCAACAAGTAATTCAATCACTACAACAACAGGAAATACAGACGGAACAATTTCAGTGAAGGTAAATAATGGTTGCGGAACAAGCAGCGCTCAAACATTGGCTGTTACCGCGTCCACAACAGTGCCTGCACAACCGGGTTCAATTACAGGAGTAACCACAGCATGTCCGGGTTCATCACAAACATATTCAGTAGCAACTGTAACCGGAGCAACAAGCTATACGTGGACATTACCATCAGGATGGACAGGTACTTCAACAAGTAATTCAATCACTGTAACAACAGGAGGTACCGGTGGAACAATTTCAGTGAAAGCAAATAACGGTTGCGGAACAAGTGGCGTCCAAACTCTATCTGTTACAGCAAGCACAGCAGCTCCTGCACAACCGGGTTCAATTACCGGAGTAACCACAGCATGTCCGGGCTCATCTCAAACATATTCAGTGACAACTGTACCCGGTGCAACAAGTTATACATGGACCTTACCAATAGGGTGGACAGGCACTTCAACAACTAATTCAATCACAGTAACAAGAAACAGTTCAAGTGGAACAATTTCTGTGAAAGCGAATAATAGTTGCGGAACCAGCAGCGCTCAGACCTTAAGTGTAACTTCAACCACAGCAACACCTGCTCAACCGGGTTCAATAACGGGCGTAACATCGGCGTGTCCAAGTACATCACAAACATATTCAGTAACTGCCATATCAGGAGCTACCAGTTACACATGGACATTGCCATCAGGCTGGACAGGCACTTCGACAACGAATTCAATTACTACAACAACGGGAAATTCTGGAGGGATGATTTCAGTGAAAGTAAATAACACCTGCGGAACGAGCAGCACTCAGACGTTAGCCGTTTCAACATCAACCGCAGCGCCAGCGAAACCCGGTTCTATAACCGGAGTTAATTTAGCTTGTCCAAGTAATTCACAAACATATTCCGTGGCAGCAGTAACAGGCGTAACCAGTTATACCTGGACTTTGCCATCAGGCTGGACAGGTACTTCTACCACTAATTCAATCAATGTAATAACAGGAAATTCAGGCGGAACTATTTCTGTGAAGGCAAATAACAGTTGCGGAAGCAGTGTTGCACAAACACTGACGGTTAATATCATCACATCTCCATCTACTCCTGACAGTATCGTTGTAGCTGGAGGGAACGCTAATGTTTGTCCAGGTGACGGACGAACCTATACAGTTTCATTTACTTCAGGAATAACGTACACCTGGACTACACCTGCAGGAATAACCATTGTAAGTGGTCAAGGCACTAACAACATAACAGTGTCATTTGATAGCGCATTCATTGCTTCCGGTATTTTAAAAGTTTCTGCAAGTAATGGCTGTGGAATCAGTTCTTCAAGTAACCTTCTTGTTTCAAGAAATACTCCGGGCTTGCCTAATACTATTTTTGGCCCATCTCAAATTTGTCCTGATTCTTCTACAACTTATTCCATTAACCCGGTTGCATCAGCAACCTCTTATCTATGGACAGTTCCTGCAGGAGCAATTATTCAATCAGGACAGAATACAACCAGCATAAACTTACGCTGGTCAGTTTCAGGTGGTTCAATAGCAGTTGTCGCTTCTAACAGTTGCGGCAATTCCGGTGCAAGCTCAATCATTGTTGATGTAAACTGTGTGGAGGGAGTGACACCTATAAATGACAAAGTATTTAATGCAAAGGTGTTCCCAAATCCAAGCTTGGGAAATATAACCGTGCAGTTCAACAGCATTGCTTCTGCTGATTATTCTATCACACTTCACGATATTATCGGACGTAATGTGATGGCGACTGTCGGCAAAGCAGAAGAAGGCACAAATACAGTTAATCTTGATCTGAATGATTATGCGAAAGGTGTTTATATGATGCGCCTTCAGTCTGGTCATGCAAGTGAACTAATAAAAATTGTGCTTCAGTAATTATTCGCGAAGCGGAATTTCTCCTTATAATTTAAAACCGTCCTGCAACTTCCCGGAACGGTTTTTTTATGTGCTTACCTTTCCTCACCAACACCTTCCGTTTTGTGAACATAAGAAGCCAGCGAACGCATGGCTAAAATAACACTAAGCAGCGTAAGCACAGCGCCTGCAAGAAAAGGAGCGCCGGGAAAATAAATGGGTGTACTGTTGCCAGTGAAATAAGAAAAGAGATTGGTCATCAGTGGCGGCCCAATGATTGAAGTCACACTTATCAGGCTTGTAAGGCCGCCTTGCAATTCTCCTTGCTCGTTAGCGGGAACCTGGTTAGAAATGATTGCCTGCAAAGCAGGGCCGGCAATTCCACCAAGACAATAAGGAATGAGAAAAGCATACATCATCCAGTCCTTGCTTGCGAAGGCAAACAGTACTAATCCGACGCCATATAAACCAAGCCCGAAATACACCGAGCGTTTCTGTCCGATCTTCGGAATAACAATACGGATTAAGCCTCCTTGCACGGCTGCAATCAACAATCCAACGAAGCTAAGGGAGTAACCAACAGCTTTTTCACTCCAGTGAAACGTTTCCATGGTAAAGAATGTCCACGTACTTTGAACTGAATGCGCAGCAATATATAGGCAGATGACAGAGCCGATAAGTCCAAAAACTACAGGGTATCGTTTCAGAGCCGCTAATGTGCCAACGGGGTTAGCCCGTTTCAATTCAAATTTTCTGCGATTTTCTTTAGCTAATGATTCAGGCAAAATGAAATAGCCATACAACCAGTTAAGAAGGCTAAAAGCTGCTGCCACTATGAAAGGAACTCGCGTGCCAAACTGTCCCAATAAACCACCTATGGCAGGACCAATGATAAAACCGAGACCAAAAGCAACGCCAATCATTCCAAAATTTTGTGCGCGCTTTTCCGGTGTGCTGATGTCGGCAATATATGCTGAAGCTGTGGTAAAGCTCGCTCCGCCAATACCCGCTATAATGCGCCCCACAAACAGCCAACCGATAGTGGGAGCATAAGCAAGAAAAAGATAATCTATACCAAGACCGAAAAGCGAAATGAGAATGATGGGCCTGCGTCCAAAACGATCGCTTAAATTGCCAAGCACAGGTGAGAATAAAAACTGCATGATGGAATAGGAGAACATAAGCCATCCGCCATAAAGGGAAGCCTCGCTAAGAGAGCCGTGAATAAGCTGGCTGATGAGCTTCGGAAGAACAGGAATAATAATTCCGAAGCCGATCACATCAATAAGGAGTGTGACAAAAATAAAACCAAGGGCTGGCTTGCGTTTACTTAGCATACATTTTTATTTTGCTGCAATAATAGAAAGAAAAAGTTTTTCTAATGAATACTTTCGTCGAATTGGTATACCTTTTGTATGTTTATTGCGTTATTAAATCGTTAAGTGATCATTTATAAATAGTATGAAACCAACGCTCAGCATTCTTCTTTTATTTTTAATAACTTCTTTTAAAACTTTTGATGCACCACAAATAGATAAAGAAGAAGCAAAACGAGCCTTTGAACTGATTAATAAAATAAGAATGTCTCCAAAGGATTATAGCAAGGAATTCAAGGTAAGTCTCAATAATGTAAAGCCGAGACGGGCTTTAATATGGAATGATACTCTTGCAATGGTAGCACAGCAAAAAGCCATGGATATGGCAACAAGAAATTATTTTAATCATGTTGATCCTTCCGGATATGGCATCAACTATTACATTAACAAGAGTGGCTACAAGCTAAACCCTGACTGGTTAAAAAATAAAAGAGCGAATGAGTTTGAATCAATAGCAGCAGGTGAAGAAACAGCTGAGGTAGCGATAAAAGATTTAATCGTTGACAAAGGCATTCCTTCACATGGTCACAGAACTCATTTGTTAGGTATGGATGAATGGAATGGCTCTTTGCTGGATATTGGTATTGGTTTCGTGAGAGGTTCTGAAAAATCTAAATACAGAACCTATATGAGCATCGTAATTGCAAAACATAATTGGTGAACGAACGTAATAAAAGTAATTTGGTATTTTGCACCCGCGAAAACGTGCATCATGGATTCTAAACATACATTTACCTATTTAGCCATAAAATGAACACCCTCCTTATCATTATTCTTGTCATCCTCATTGTCGAATTCCTGTTTGACAAATACCTTGATTATCTAAATCTGAAAAGCCTTCAGCCGCAACTGCCCAAGGAAGCGGAGGAGATTTATGATGCTGAAAAATATCGCAAGAGCCAGGAGTATTACAAGGTGAATCATAACTTCTCCATGATTACGTCCATCTTTAATTTCGTGCTTATGCTTGCCATGTTGTTGTTTGGCGGCTTTGCATGGTTGGATGAACACGTAAGGATGTACACTTCCAATCCTATATGGATGGCTATTATTTTCTTTGGTGTGCTTGGCATTGCATCTGATATTATCGGCACACCGTTTTCTTTGTATCACACATTCGTGATAGAAGAAAAATTTGGATTTAACAAAACAACTATTAAAACTTTCATTCTTGATAAGATAAAAGGTTACCTGCTTGCAGCAATCATTGGCGGAGGCTTGCTGGCATTCATTGTATGGATTTACGGCATCACCGGAAAATATTTCTGGCTCTATGCATGGGGTGTGATGGCAGTATTTATGATGTTCGCCACCATGTTTTACGCAAGCATCATTCTTCCTTTATTTAACAAGTTTACTCCGTTGCCTGAAGGAGAATTGCGATCTGCGATTGAGGCGTATTGCAGTAAGGTTGGTTTCAAGCTTAATAACCTTTTTGTGATGGATGGCTCCAAGCGTTCTTCTAAAGCAAACGCTTTCTTCAGCGGACTGGGTTCAAGCAAAAAGATTGTTCTTTATGACACGCTAATTAATAATCATACGACGGATGAATTAGTTGCCGTCCTCGCTCATGAAATAGGTCATTATAAAAAGAAACATACAAGAACCGGTTTAATTGTAGGGTTCTTTCAGACAGGGCTGATGCTTTTTATTCTTTCTTTATTTCTTGGCAATCCTGCTTTGGCGGAAGCATTAGGAGCTAAGCAAAGTTCCTTTCATCTCAATATACTTGTCTTTGGAATGCTATATAGCCCTCTATCTGAAATATTGGGCATCTTAATGAATATGCTCTCCCGTAAACATGAATACGAAGCTGACAACTTTGCCAAGACGACATTTAACGGAGAAGCGCTTGCTTCTGCTTTGAAGAAGCTGTCTGTGAATAATTTAAGCAACCTCAAGCCGCATCCTGCTTATGCTTTTGTTCATTATTCACATCCTACTTTGCTGGAACGGCTGGCTGAGTTGAAATAGGAATAAACTGATTTATTTAAATCGCTTTACATCAACTTCTTCATTCAATTCTTTTTCTCCATTCAGGTATTCAACAAAATTATTAGCAAAGTAAGGAGCAAGCAAAACACCCTTTGTGCCAAGCCCGTTAAAGATGCCAATGTTTTTATGCTTCGGGTGTAAACCAACGAGCGGTCTTCTGTCCTGCACTGCCGGACGAACAGCAGCTTCATGTTTAACAACTTCAAAAGGTACGGCGATAAGCTGTTTTAATTTAGTGATCAGTTCATCTTTTATTTTTTGAGTTGGCATGTCATTCAGCTCTTTCCATTCATAATTGGAACCCGCCTTATAAAGATCATTGCCAAGTGGGAGAATAAAAATATTTTTAATAAGAATATGCTCTGCCTTTAATCTCGGAGCATGTATCGTTATTATTTCTCCTTTGGCAGCAAGAAACGGAAGCCAAGACCAGTAAGGGTTTTGCGTGGCGAGCCATCCGTCGCAGAAAATGATTTTCCATGCTTTTACGTTCTTATATGTTATCCCGTTTTCATTGGTATTTAAATCGTGAAAGTGAAAAGTTTCATCAAGTAACACATTATTTACAACTAATTGTTTTCTAAAGTGGGTGATAAGCTTCTTGACATCAAGCCAGCCGCAATGTGTTAATGAAATCTTTTTTAATGAGGTGATAACATTGTTATATAGGCCTTCCGTTTCTTCACCGCTGAAATACTGTTTCATTTCCGGATCAGCGCTTCTCATCAGCCAGTCGTTGTAATCTTTTGTGGTGTCAATGAGTTCAAGAATGTTTTGTTTGTGATATAACTGCTCTTCAAACTCGGTTTCAAGTATTGCATAAAACTCTTCAGCATAAGGAATAAGTATATCCGCCATCCATGTTTTTACTTTTCTTCTGCCTGTAATAGGATGGATGATGCCTGCCGAGATATTTGAGGAGGAAGCAGGGTTGTGTTTATCAATAACTAAAACTTTTGCGCTTCGCTTTTGTAAGAGGTAAGTAAGCAACGTTCCGGCCATTCCTTGCCCGATTATAATGTAATCAAAACGCTGCTCCATTGATGATTATGGCTTAGCACCTGTATAGGCAACCAAAGCAAGCTTATTTTCAGCTGCATTGACAGTGATTCTGTAAAAAGCATTAATACTGCCTGCGAAATCTGCAACCTCTGTCCAGTCCTTATCAACAGAAGGATTGAACTGAAATAACTTGCTTTCCTTTCCCATCAAAATAGTTCCGTTTTTCAGGATGCAATAGTCTTCGCTTCCTGGTAAAGTTTTTATGACAGGTGTAAGCTTATATGTATTCACATTCATTTTCATAAGCGTCCATTCAGTAGCGTTGTTCTTTAAGACAAAATAAAGTTGCCTGCCATCAGCGCTTAACTTCAAACATCTTCCGATGTCGCTTGCAATGACCCTGGAGACGCCTGTCTTAATATTACGCGCCTGTAATACGTTTACATCGCGAATTAAAAATTGGGCAAGCATGGAGTCATTGATCCAGCAATAATAACCGGCGCTATCAGTACCCTTAATCATTTTCGTATCACCGTGATTGTTTAATGGGATCTCATACATCTTCTGCGTTGAATCCATATTTACACGCACAACAGAGATAAACTTATTATCAGGCGTTATCATTGGCGAATACTCGCTTTCCTCTGTTTTTGTGATTTGTATGGATTTGTGAGTTAGCAAATCATACTTGTATATATCAGATCCCTTCTTTTCATCAGGAACGGAAACATAAAGAATTGATTTTCCGTCAGGAGTAAAGTATGGCTGGTTGTCATACCCTTTGCGGTTGGTAATGTTCTCCGGCTTGCCGAAAGTTAGTTTTCCATCCTTACTTTTATTCATAGCGGCAAGAAAGATGTCCGTATCCGGCAATTGAGCCTTAGCTCCAATGGAGAGTGCTGTAACTAAAATTAATATTGTTTTCATTTTATATTTGTTGTTGGATTTCATCTTTTGCTTCATGTTTCAATTTAATATCAACATCGGCGCTGTCAACCCTGTTTTGTTGCGTAGCGTTCTTTATATAAGCCCTGATGCGGGCTGATTTGTCATTGATAATGCTTAGTACATGAATCGAATCAAGCGCACCGCCGAAGTTGAGATTATATTGCACCGTTTGGTTAAACATACCATGATGCCTGACAACACGATATATAGGATGCGCGGATTGCTTCATCGCTGTTCCCTGTTCCATTATATAATAATGATCGTTGACAGGGAATTTTATTTCTGTTGACTCAGAGAAACCTGCCGAAAGCAGGAAGACAGAAAAGTTAAACGGCATAAGCACGAACAGTATGATAGAAGCATCAAAAAGAGCAAAGTAAATTTTTATCAATGCCGGAATCTTTGTCCTTAAAGCCCATCCGCACAGCGCCGTTCCTGAACAGAAGTAAAACAAAAAGGAAAGGTTTAAAAGTAACGAGGCATGCATGCCAGCAGTTGCAGCAAAGTGTCTGAAACAAAACAACAATAAGAAAAGCAAGTGAATGAATGTAGCAAATTTAAACCAACGAAGAGCAGAAGGACGATTCGTCGCGCTCTTGCTTTTAGCAGTAAGCATCAAAATCAATGAGGTGATAAGCGAAATAATATAAAGCGCCAAGGCGAGATAGGGGAGCATCCGTTATTTTTTAAGGGTTTAAAAGTAATAATAGCAAACATGAAACAAAGTATTTACCACTAAGTTCAAGTATCCGTTGTGGGAGTTTATTTATTCTGGCGGAACCTAATGTGTAGTTCTCCTCTCAATACGCATCATGGCGGTAGCTTGCGAAGCCCCTGCCGTCATGATGCAGAGAACAAAAAAGTGTTTAAATGTTTGGGATAACGTTTGGAGTATTAACGAATTTTTTAAAAAGGGGGAGTAGAAAGCTGTACTCTCTCATCTACCACGAATGTATATAGACACCACGTCACTTTATTAAACAATCAACCCCCCCTTTTTAAAAATCGTATAAAACCTCTTGCAAAGTAACTCAAAATTAGATATTTACAAAGCACGTATTTGAGGATATAGATATGTGCCGCATTATTTTCTTATTTTCTCAATTCTTAGGCAATAAAAAATAAGTCCGATAAATCGGATTTTTAAAATAACTCTTCACAGTAAAAGGACGGATTTTGTAAGTTTGAAATAATCGTATACGGGATTACCTATATATCGGTATCACCAATGAACAGTAGCATTGTCACAATAATCCGTGACCTCATCCGTCCGCCTATAATTTCGCGCATGCTCTATGGCAATAGTTTGAAAAGGAAGCTTGTTGATGCTGTAAAAAGTGAACAGCTAAGTTAATATTCTTTAGGTTTTATACAGAACAGTGTGAGGTTGCTTTACCGATTTAATTTCATTTAATCCTTATGTTGTGTGCATACTCGTTTCTCAATCGTAGCGGTGTCTTATCAAGTTAGCACTTCTCCGTTATGCTGTGTCGCGTGTGGTGGCTTGCAAGCTCCTTTTTATTTTTTCTTCATTAAAAATAAGTAAAGGAAAAAATAAAAAGGTGCTTGCAATGTGCGGTGGCTTTCATAGCTGTGCCGGGACTTAACCTGTCTCTATGAAAGCACAAAAGCCGCCTTTCGGCAGCTTTTGTTGCATGAGTAAAATTAAACCAACGATCTTTACTTTGTAACTGCTACAGTTTCTTCTGTTTTTGTTACGGTTGAAGTTTCTTTTACAAGTGCTCCGGTGTTGCTGATTTGAACGTGGAGTGTGATGGAATGACCTTTCTTGAAGTCATAAGGACCATATACTTTTTCAAAGGTTGGAGTTGTTAAGGCAAACTGATGAGTTCCGAATGGAATTTGATCTACGAGGCAGTAACCGTTGAGATCAAGTGTGCCGGAGCGATCTGTTCCGATGATTAATACTTCACCTTGCGTTACAGGATGACCTAATTGATCTAACACATAAAGACGAAGCTGTGTCGAAACATGATGTTCGTTGAGACGACGGTTTGCCCAATAGGTGTTGTAATAAGCAGGGTTGGAAACGCGGAACTGATTGATTAATGTATCACTGTTGTTGGTGAGCATGAACATGCATTCGTTTAGCAATTGATATATATTTTTGTTTATTGCTACGCGATTGGCAATTGCATTTTGAGGGTTGCTCATTAATGCGTTTAGCTGGTCAACAACGCTCTGCCATGTGGAAACGGAGGCGGCGGTTACGTTGTAGGGCTGAAGTGTACCGGCGTTTGCAAAGGGTGTTACGTTTTGGATTGCACCGTTTACGAACTGGATTAATTGCCTGTCGCCACCATTGAGGTGAGATGCAGGTTTTGACATTTGTTCTGCAAGGACGGTGTTGTCTGTGTCTATTGCAAAACTGTAAGCTGCATTCATGATGTCGGTTGTGATGGCGACTAATGCAGTGCGAAGCGCCTTTTTCTGACTTGCGTAGCCAGTGATGGGCGAGGTAGTTACAGCTCTTAATGAAGCAACCGTTGCCAGATTGGATTGGATGGTTGTTATTAAGGTGTAGAATGCAGTGATGGATTGCGTGATTGCAATGTTTACTGCTGCGAGTGCAAATGTGACTATGTTATATAACATGTTCTCATGTGCGACATTGAATTTCGTCTTTGAGGTAGGCGACACCTTACGAGTTGAATTTTTCATTTGATATATGTTTTTAAAATTATTTATGGAATTTAACGCAGGGTTTTGAGGACTGTTTGGACGAAAAGGGGTGAAATCTTACAGTTTTCTTGCAATTATATAACTCTTTTGAAAAATTATGTAATATTTTAAGTTTTAACATATTTAGCTTTGCTGTGTAATTTAATATTTATAAAATAACAATTTAAAAAAGCAAAATGGAGGAAAAGTTTAATGAAGCTACCGCACAACGTCCGCTAGGCTGTCGAATGATGGATGGACCATTAGTTGCAATTGATCTTCTCTCCTTTATTGAACAGATCAGGAAGGAAGAACAATGGAAAGACAGAGACCGCAATGCCATAACTGTTTTTAAAACAAACGGTATGCGCATTGTACTCATTGCATTGCATAAAGGCGCTGAAATGGTCAAACATACAGCGGACGGTCTGATTAGCGTACAAGTACTGGAAGGGCAAATACAATTTAATACAGATGAGCAATCTATTGAGTTAGATAAAGGACAGATGCTTGCACTGCATGGGGGTATTCTGCACAGTCTGCTGGCTAAAGAAGAAACAATTTTTTTATTAACACTTACAACAACATTAGCAGAGAAATAATGTAAATTATGAAATTTAATCGCCATAGATTTTACATGGAACCTAATCATGCATGACATCGAATCTGCAACAGACGTAAAAATATTGATAGATGCGTTTTATAAAAAAGTCGTTACAGATCCTATCATCGGTTTCTTTTTTACCGAGGTAATTGATATATCCTGGGAAAAGCATATTCCAATAATGAATTCCTTTTGGTGTTCCGTTTTATTCGGAACTAATTCATTTCACGGAAATCCGATGATTAAACATTTTGAGCTGGACACAAAGGCTACCCTCGAACAAAAGCATTTTGAAAGATGGTTGGAACTTTGGGGAAGCACTATTGACGAAAACTTCATCGGTGAGAAAGCAAACGAAGCTAAACTCCGTGCAAAAAATATTGCTGCTGTCATGCAGCATAAAATTGCACAAACACACCATGAAAAAAGCTGAACAAGAAAGTATTATATGGACGATTGGTCATTCAACCCATACTCTTGAAAAATTTATTGATATGCTCAAATCGTTTAAGATTGAACTGGTGGCTGACATCAGAAGTTTTCCCGGCTCACGTAAGTTTCCTCATTTCAATAAAGAAGCGATGGAAATTTCTTTACCTCAAAACAACATCCAATATATTCATTTGAAAAATCTTGGTGGAAGAAGAAAAGCAAATGTTGATTCAAAAAATACTGTATGGCGGCATGTAGCATTTCGCGGCTATGCAGATTATATGGAAACGGATGCCTTTAAAGAAGGAATAAAAGAACTCGAGAAGATTGCAATGAATCAACGTACTGCCTGTATGTGCTCCGAAGCCGTGTGGTGGCGTTGTCATCGTTCTATGGTTTCTGACTATTTAAAAGTTCATGGTTGGAAAGTAATGCACATAATGGCTATGGGAAAAGAAGATGAACATCCTTACACTGCTCCTGCAAGAATTGTAAATGGGGAGTTAACTTATGAAAATGAATTGAAAGAAAATACAGATTGATATGAACTGCTATTTTACAATTAGAAAACTACAGCCATGAAACATAAATTTAAGATCGGAGACCATGTAACCTGGAACTCAGAAGCCGGACATGTGTCAGGGAGGATAATTAGAATATATATCAACAATTTTAATTATAAGGGCTACACGCACCATGCCACCAAAGATGATCCGCAATATGAAATCAAGAGTAATAAAACAGATCACGTTGCTGTACATAAAGGCAGTGCACTTTCAAAAAAGTAAAAATGAAAAGCATACTTATTTTTGTTTCAACACTTGATGGTAAGGTAACGCAATGGGGTAATCCTCACGTCGGGCTGTGGTCATCTCATCAGGATCAGGATTATTATAAAAAGATATGGAATGAATCACGGCTTATTGCTATGGGAAGCAACACTTTTAATGCTGAACCATTAAAGCCTTCCTCCAATCATCAAGTTATTGTTATGACAGATTATTTATCTGTATCCATTGGCGGTTAAGCAGGAATATTAGCTAATTTTGACTTCCTAAAAACAGGATGGTGCGCAATAAAATTCCCATTTCAGTTTCATTAAATCCGGTTCTGGAAGCTGAAAACATTCCACCGAAAACAGCCCGTAATAAGCGACGGCTTTTAACTATTTCATCATTAGCCGTTGCCGTTGCCATCTGCATCAGCTTTATTGCTAAGATACTGGTTTACCTTATATATGTCATTACCAATATTTCATTTTATGGTAATTTTTCTATTTCAAATATCGGTCCTTCTCACAATTCATGGGGCTTATTTGTAATTGCCATTCCTGCAATTGGTGGAATTATAGTTGGACTGATGGCTTTATACGGTTCAAAAGGCATTCGCGGACACGGCATTCCCGAAGCCATGGAACACATCTTAACGAACCAAAGTAGAATAAAGCCCGCAATAACTTATCTGAAGCCTATCTCTTCGGCTATATCCATTGGCACAGGAGGTCCCTTTGGCGCAGAAGGCCCCATCATTGCAACTGGCGGCGCTCTTGGCTCTACTATAGGTCAGTTGTTAAAGATCACACACAATGAACGAAAGATATTACTGGCAGCAGGGGCAGCAGCCGGCATGTCTGCAATCTTTGGAAGTCCTATAGCTGCCATCTTTTTAGCCATCGAACTGCTGCTGTTCGAGTTCTCGCCGCGCTCTATTATTCCTGTTTCATTAGCCTGCATAACAGGTGCAGCAGGACATCATTTTTTATTCGGCCAGACTCCTGTTTTTGCAATGAGCGCTTTTGTAGCGCCTGCAAATAATTACGCACTTTTAGCTTACAGCGTCATGGGTATTGTAATTGGCTTGCTCGCCATAGCAGCAACAAAAATTGTTTATCTGATTGAAGATGGTTTTGAAAAACTTCCCATCCATTGGATGTGGTGGCCTGCCATCGGCGGACTTGCAGTAGGCCTTATCGGATATTTTTCACCACGCACCCTCGGTGTTGGATATAACAACATTACAGACATACTTTCAGGCACCATGACGAGGCAAGTGATATTATCCTTATGCATATTTAAATTTATTTCCTGGGCTATTGCTTTAGGCAGCGGAACATCAGGAGGTACGTTAGCGCCTTTAATGACTATTGGCGGCGCAATAGGCGCACTCTTAGGAAGCATTGTGCTTTATATATTCCCGTCATCCGGCGTTACGATGCCATTGGCTGCTTTGGTTGGCATGTCAGCCATGTTTGCAGGAGCTTCAAGAGCCTTTTTAACTTCTATCATTTTTGCATTGGAAACAACAGCACAATCCAATGCGCTGTTACCCTTGTTAGCAACGTGCGGCGCTTCCTATTTCGTTTCGTTTTTCCTAATGGAAAACACAATTATGACAGAAAAAATTGCACGCAGAGGAGTTAAAACACCGGAATCGTATGAACCTGATCTGTTAGAAAAAATCAATGTAGGACAGGTAATGGAAAAAAACGGACTGATAATTAGTGAAGATAACAGCATCAAGGAAGTAATGGATTGGCTTTCGGAAGAACCTGATTACAATAATAATTACTTTATTATTTCAAGCGTAGATGGTGAGTACAGAGGTATTCTAAGTTCGTCCACTCTTTTCAGCAAGCATCACAAAGCAGAAACTTTAATAGGAAAACTGATCAAGCGAAAACATATTTCAATAAATACAAACAGCAGTTTACGAACAGCAGTTGAAATGATGGCAAAAGAAAACATAGACGTACTACCTGTTTTGTCCAACGAAAACAAAAACAATGTCATTGGCATTCTATCATATCAAAACATAATATCCAGTTATAACCACGGAATAGAAGAACACACCAAAAAGCATCCTGAGATTTCAATAAAAGGAGGGAGTTTGAAAATATTAATCCGCGGACAAAAAATAATCCGATCATGGAAAGCGAAGGAAATATAATAGACCTGTTGCACCCGATGTACCGAGTTCAATCTTTAGGACTCTCTATCGCACTCTGAATATGTAGGGCAAACTATGCCGCATTTTTTTGCGTGACCCGTTTCTACGCACGTTGATATGATTATGAAATTTTAGTTGCTACAGTTTTTTTCTCATATTCTTCACTCAATGCTTTTGATAATTTATTTATTACTCTTACAAGCACCCATATAATGGTTAAAAAGAAAATTGCAATGGCAATTAAATAGTATTTGAAAGTTGAAAGAATCACGGTTAGTGCGGATTGTTTTGGTGTTGCAGTTGGAGCTTGTTGAGATACTGCGTTTGCAGTTACTACCGGATTTTCGCTTTGGGTTTTGATATAGGCAATGACTGACTTAATTTTTGCATCGGATAATGCCTGATTGGGCATTATGATCTCATTGAACTGTTCAAACAACCCATTGCCAGTTTTGTCTCCGCTTTTAATAACGGTTTGAGATGATTTAATCCATCTGATTAAATCTGCTTCGGAATATTTTTTTTCAACATTTTTTAAATCGGGACCTACCACCGTTCCGTTGCCTATGCTGTGACAGTATTTGCAATTGATTGCAAACAGGTCTTTTCCATCCTGAGCAAATGAAAATGCTGTTGAAGAGATCAGGCAGCAGCTAAAAATTATTTTCAATGTTTTCATCAGCAAATAATAAAATGAATGCGGGAAATATATATTTCATTTATTCGTTTCTTTTTACATCGTGATTAAACATCCAAGTCCTTTGCCTTCCTTTATTTTCACGGGCTTATTGCTCAGATAATCTTCAATGGCATCTTTCAAATAAAAATTTACAACTCTTCCCATATTTAAGGGGGAATCATCCACTGCTCCTTTGTATAAAATTACTCCCGGCGGTGAAACGAAAACACAATCAGAAAAAACTTTCGGATGATATTTTTTGATATAGTTGCCTTTTTTATCAATGATATAATTTATTTTCCATCCAAGATTTTCAAGCATATCCGTAATCTCTTCTTTGTCGTCATTCCTGTCAACAAATACAATTGTGAAATCAATTTTATCTTTATACGTGTTTAATAACTTACCGAATGTTTCCTGATGACTGTATATACACGGACATTTTGCAGCAGCAAAAATGAATACGTGTGGTTTGGAATTTGGCGCGTGCGAAAATGCTGTTAAAACAATCAGGATACCACACAACCATGCTTTGCAGTTGATGCTATTTGATATATTATTTGCAGAATTGCCTGAAGGATACTGACGGAAATTATTTTTTATGTTTAGAAAATATTTCATCCTTCAAATTATTCTGCTATGATGAGTCCTACTGCGCCGGCTTCAACATCTGCAAATTCATGGTCAAGAAAAGTGTATGTACCGGCTTCGGGAATGACAAATTCCACGATAGCGCCGCTGCTTGCGCCAAGCAAAACGGTTTGCATTCCTCTAAGTTGATTCACCGGATTCCCGTCAAGCCAAACTTTGTCAAACAAAGTTCCGACCACATGAAAACTGCTTTCGTCATTAGGGCCTGCATTGCATACATATAAGCGGATTCTTTCACCAGCTTTTGCTTTCAATGGATTCTGCACATATTGCCCTGGCTTGCCGTTAAATGTTACATATAAGGGTTGTTTCTTTCGCGCTGCATCAAGATCAACCATGTAACTGCCATCGCTTTTTTGTTTCAGATAAAATTCATTTTGAATGATAGCATATTCTCTATCAACCTTTCCGGGAAATCCTTCTTTGGGTTCTACGATGGTCATTCCTATCATGCCATAAATCATGTGTTGAAGAATTATTGGAGTTCCGCAGTGGTACATAAACACTCCGGGATAATTGGCAGTCCATGAAAATGAGATGGTGCTGCCGGGCGGAATGGATTGATATTTATCCGACGGGTTTACCATCGCAGCGTGCAAATCAATTGAGTGAGGCATAGGGGGAGAATATTGGGCTGTTTCCTTCGAGCGGTTAGCCATTTTAAAATGTATGGTCTGACCTACTTTTACTCTCAAAACCGGACCCGGAATGGAATCGCCAAATGTCCACGCCCAAAAAGAAACACCTTCGGCAACGGTTATTTTTTTGTGCTGCACATCAATACGCACATCTACCGTTTGATTATTTGAAAGTACCGGAACATTTGGTGCATAAGCAACGGGACCGCTTATGGATTCGGCAGGGATTGGTTCTTCATCAACTACTGCTTTTGCAGAGCCGTAAGTTTTTTTAGATTCCCCCTGCGATTGTTCTTGCTGATTTGTTTCCAGATTTTGGCAGGCTGCAAGCGAAAGCAGGGTTAGCGCAAGTACGGTTTTCCTGAGTGGTTTCATTTTTATTTGCTTCCAAATTTGATTGAAATGCATTCTGCAACTGCGTTAATGCTTATCCTTTTCATAGCATTAATTTTTAATTCTAAATAAATTTTCACAAGAGTGCGAAATTAAATTTTTTGATTAAGTAACGTGTTACACAATTTCGAAAATGAGTTATATCATTTACATATTTTCAAGTGTGCTGCTTTGTGAACCTGTGAAAGGGGGCATTTGTTAAGAAAATAATGTTTTCTGGTAGCTCATGGGATTATTTACGTATGACATGGACATATTGACGTAACGCATGGACTTTTGGACGTAAATTACTGACATAATTACGTAACTTCAGGGGTTATTTAGGTAACTTCTGGGGTGAATTAGGTAAATTATTGCGGGCTTCTCTTCGTTTACCACGTCACTTCAATCGGAGCGGGCGCGGTGGGGTAAAAATGAAAGTGCTGCATTCCAAATTTAAAAATAAGTAGAGAATGCAGATCTTTCATTTTTACAGAAGCGGTGGATGTATGGTCGGCTTTGCCGTTGTTCTTTTGGAGTTAGCTGAAATGTTTAATCGGAGCTGTACGGGTTGGCATAACGTTTGGAATATTAATGAAGCAGAAAAAAGAGGGGGTTTAATAGCTGTACTCTTTCACCTACCACGAATGTATATAGAAAGCACTTCACTTGATGAACCAATAAAGCCCCCTCTTTTTTTAATTTCATTTAATCCTTATGTTGTG
>PLYJ01000027.1 GCA_003151745.1 Bacteroidota bacterium | reverse complement strand
GCCGCCCGTTTTTCTTTCTCTTCGTCTTGAAAGGCAAGCTCTTTGTTAGCAATGCCTAACTCCGCCGCCCGTTTTCCTTTCTCTTTATTGGCAATGCCTAACTCTACAGCGCGTTTTTCTTTCTCTTCGTCTTGAAAAGCAAGTTCTATATTAGCAATACCTAGCTCTGCTGCTCGTTTTCCTTTCTCTTCGTCTTGAAAGGCAAGTTCTATGTTGGCAATGCCTAGCTCTGCAGCCCGCTTTACTTTTTCTTCTTTTTGAAAGGCAAGTTCCTGATGAGCAATACCTAGCTCTGCTGCCAGTTTTTCCTTCTCTTCTTTTTGAAAAGCAAGTTCTTTGCGAGCAATGATTAATTCATCCTTATCCGATTTTCCTATTTTAGCCATACCCTGCTTGATAAATTATTTTGTTTTTATTACACTTTTGTCAAAGTTACTTTCTTTTTATTTATGCCGTTTGAATTGCCAACTTCTTCAAGCGGGCTTCTTCTCTTATCCTTCAGTTGTTTAAAATGAGATGGCGAGAGTCCTGTCACTTTTTTAAATTGATTGGATAAATGGGCAACGCTGCTGTAATTCATCTTCCATGCGATTTCCGTAATGTTCAATTCATCATAAATGATCAATTCTTTTATCCGTTCCACTTTATGGGAGATGATGAATTGCTCGATCGTGGTTCCCTGCACTTCTGAAAATAAATTTGACAGGTAAGTATAATCGTGATTTAATTTTTTACTTAAAAAATCGGAAACATTTGTTTTAATTGTTTCATCTGTATGATGAATCATTTCAATAATTACATTTTTTATTTTTTCTACCAATATACCTTTCTTATCATCCATTAATTCAAGCCCCGAGGTTAGCAAAGCAGCTGAAAGCTGTTCCCGCTGCTCCGCTGTAATGTCTTCCATGATCTCCACCTCGCCCAAATCAACAACGATGAAATGCAGTCCCAGTTTTTTCAACTCTTCTTTCACCGCCATTTTACAACGGGCGCTAACCATGTATTTAAAGTATAATTTCAAATTAATTCTCTTTTTAAACAGATTTGTGCAAAGTTGCGCACCATTGAGCATGAAAGTGTTACATAACTTTATAAATAAGTTATATGATTCATGTGCTTGAAAAGGCCGACAAGCGACAAAACATTCACAAATTCTGAACAGGAATGAGCCTTTTACAGCTCATTTTCAAAATGCCTGCGAGAATGCAGAAAAGCGATATAAGAAAAGCTAAGAAATAATTATCAGGGATTATCAGCGGTTACGTCCTGTGCTGCTTTGGCATCATCAGGCGTTGTTTCGAGGTCTCTGTCTAATGAATAAAGCGAATTGCTGCTTACCTTTTCACCACCTGCTATTTTTATCTTATCTAATAAGTTCATTGCAAGTGTTTCTTCTTCCGTCTGCTCCTTCACAAACCATTGCATAAAATTCCACGTAGCCCAATCTTCTTCATCCAGGCTCATTTTTACGAGCTTATAAACAGCTTTGGTATTATCTACTTCATGCTCAAAAACTTTTTCAAAACAGTTGTTTACGCTTACCGGATTTTCAGGGGGAGCAGGAATGGCAGTTACTTTCACTTCCGCGCCTCTTTTTAAAATGTATTCCAATAACTTCATCATGTGGTTGCGCTCCTCCTGTGCATGCCTGAAAAGAAAATTCGCAATGCCGCCAAATCCCTCTTTGTCAGCCCATGCAGCATAGGATAAATAAATTTGCGAAGCGTGTGCTTCCTTTGTCATCTGTGCATTTAACGCTGCTGCAAGCGTTTTCGAAAGTCTGTTAGTATTCATTTGCAATATATGTTTTAAATATTATGGCATAAAGGTATGTACTTATAAAAGATAAGTGTTACATAACTTTTAAAAAAGGTACATGATTCACAGATCAAAAATGGACAAAGAGCGAAACATAAAAAGAAAAGGAAGACTGTTAGAGCTTTTCTAAAGCTGTGCGTTTTTTGTGCTTGAGGGATTTGAAGAAAGAAGGCGTCAGGCCGGTTACCTTTTTGAATTGCATGGACAGATGCGCAACGCTGCTATAATGAAGCTTATAAGCAATTTCACTCAGATTTAATTCATCGTAAATGATTAATTCTTTTGCCCTCTCTATTTTGTGCATGATGATGAAATGCTCGATGGTAGTACCTTTTACTTCTGAAAAAAGGTTTGCGAGATGATTGTAATTTTGATTTAATTTTTTACTTAAATAGGCTGAGAAATTTACTTTAGGCAGTTCATCTGTATAATGAACCATCTCAACAATTACGTTTTTTATCTTTTCAACGAGTATAGCTCTTTCGTCGTCCATCAGTTCAAGACCGGATTTGAGCAAAGCCGCTTTCAGTTGGTCATGATTTAAAGGAGAAAGGTCGCCCATGATTTCAACTTCGCCTAATTCAACGATCGTGTGCTTCAACTTCATTTTTTCCAACTCCGCCTTCACTACCATTTTGCAGCGAAGACTCACCATATTTTTCATATATAGCCTCATTTCCATTCACTTCTAAATGCAAAAGTAACTAATTTGTCGGAACAAAAAAAATGAGATCCTCTTCAGATGTAGTTCATAAAGAAAATGGAACGTCTGATTAAAGCCCGGCAATGATCATGCGCAATTCTTCCTTTGTTTTGCCAAGCTTGATTTGAAGTTTTCCGAGCATCTCATCCATCTTGCCACTTGTAAACATCAGGTCATTATCTGTTAAAGCTGCAAATTTTTGTTTGAGCTTGCCTTTTTGCTCATTCCAGCTTCCTTTTACCTCTACACTATTCATTTTATTAAATTTTATTGTGAATGAATTTTCACGCTACAAAGATCAGTACCTGAATACTAATAGGTGTTACATAACTTTAGAAAGGACTTACATGATTCACACATTCTTCCCCAAAATATTGTGATAAAAATTATGTAACAATTTTTTAGAATTATGTAACGCTTAACTAAATTGAACGCCGCACCTTTACACCCTTGATTCTTATTAAGATAAAACAATGTAGCTTCCGGTGCTGCATTAATCGCTCAACTAAGATGAGGCAAAAGGTATCGGATAAAAAGGCTAACCACCTTATTATTAAACTTAGAACGAAGTATCCGAACCTATATAATAATATAAGATGGCGTTATGTCGGGCAAATGCTGACAGAACTATATCGTTCTGCTGCTAAACAAAGATGCTAATGATTGTTGGTTTGAAAATAGAATAATAACAAGTTTGTATTTAAGAAGGGTGTGTTTAATAGTGTCCCGCAGCAATGCGGGACGTTTTTTGCAGAAAGGTCAATTTACAAAAAGCGTAAATGATGTAACTATTTTAAAAAGTTGTGTAACTCTTCGCAGGATAAAATGACTGACCTTTGTATGATAATAATCTGACAAAGGAATAAAAAACTTCCCCTACTATATGAAAAACATATTCTACTCTTTAATCGCTTTATTCTTTTATGTTAATGCTTTTGGTATTTCTAATGACTCAACGGAAGTTCCTGTAAGGACAAAGGTATATCATGTGAACCGAGGTGTGGTAGGAGCAATAACAGCAGCAGGCTTGTTCTCCGATTATTTTGCCATTGGCAGGATAAAAAATAAACCTGCACTTGATTCTGCTGAAATAGCTGATTTGAATACCGGCATTATCAATCCCATTGACCGTTGGGCTTTAAATCAAAATCCTGCGAACTACAAGAAGTATGCAACTATTTCAGATTATGCCCAGATACCTATAATCCTTTTACCCGGCTTGCTTGCCTTTAATAAAAACATAAGCAAGGATTGGTTTGACATACTTTTAATGTATGCAGAGGGACACACCATTACATTTACCTTTTACAACTACAGCCCTCTTGGGCCAACCTTTGAGAATAAATATCGTCCAGCTACATACTATACCCAATTGCCGTTGATTGACCGCGAGAGTGGCAACAACCGTAATTCATTTTACAGCGGACATACAGCTTCCTGTGCTTATAGTACATTTTTCATGGCTAAAGTTTGGTGCGACTACCATCCGGACATGGGAGCAGAAAAATATCTTTGGTACACTGCGGCGGCGGTTCCTCCCATTGCGATGGGATACCTGCGCGTAAGAGCATTGGCTCATTTTCCGTCAGATGATGCCGTCGGATTTATGTTGGGCGCTGCCGTGGGCATTATCATTCCTGAATTCCATAAGTTGCGTACAAAAAATATTTCACTGGGCCTGCTAACATCTCCGGATGAAACAGGACTAAGCATCCGCTGGGCATTGACACCCCATGAACCTGCTGCCGTAAGAAACCTCGCACCCGGCAGTATGTGAATAATGTAACTTCTTTCTAAAGTTATGTAACAGCACGTTGCCTGTAGCTTCTCACCTTTGCATCGCTGCGAAATTCATTCACGGTGTAAGCTAAAAATAAAATGACAACAGCAAAAAATTTAGGCATTTGGATGGATCATTCAAGCGCTCATGTAATGGAATTTACAACCGATCCCATTGAAACAAATATCATTTTCTCAAAATTTACACATGAGGAAAAAGAGCATAGCCTCGGTAAGGGTGAAAATCTGATGCACAATAAGGAACAACACCAGTAGTCAGAATTCTACAAACAATTAGCTGATGTTATTAAAAATTACGAAGGAGTGGTTCTTTTTGGACCTACTAATGGAAAAGAAACAAAGCAATAAAAATCAGTCCAGCAACGAAAAGAAAATTAATCCTCCGGGATACCCGTTATATCCCGCCGGAGAAGATATTTACAATAAAGACAAGGAAGAAGAGAACATAGATCCTGAAAACGTTTCCAAAAAGAAAACCCCAAATGATAAATCAGGAACCAACAATGAGAAAGATTTTAATGACGATGAATCGGGCAGCGACCTGGATGTTCCCGGCTCAGAATTAGACGATCAGCAGGAAAGCGTTGGAAGCGAAGACGAAGAAAACAATTATTACAGTTTAGGAGGCGATGATCATAACGACCTGGATGAAGATAAAGGATAATGGGATTCAAGTTATAATAAACTAAATCAAAATGGCAACAACTTTCTCAGAGATCATAAAAAGCGATACCCCTACTTTGGTTGACTTCTTTGCCGAATGGTGCGGGCCCTGCAAAATGATGAAACCAATTTTGGCAGAATTGAAAACTGCCATTGGCGATAATGCAAAGATTTTAAAAATTGATATTGACAAAAATCCGAAAGTCGCAAGTACATTTCACGTACAGGGAGTTCCAACATTTATTCTTTTCAAGAGCGGAGAAATAAAATGGCGGCAATCAGGAGTGGTTTCCAAAAATGATCTTCAACAAGTTATTTTAAAATATTTAAATTAAATAAATTGAAAGCATTTGAAATTTAAAAAATTCTAATTCTTATTGATTAGAACCACAATGGATGATCTGAAGCATTTGGAATTTCTTGCCGTCAATTCAAAAGAGATTATTGAAAAGCAAGTAGATTCATACAGGCAACAGCATTCTTATGCCGGAACAATTATCGGCCTGACAGTTTTATTCATACCCTTTTTTCTAAGTGGCCTTGATGGCTCCTCCCAGGTCATTCAGTTTATTTCAATTATTCCGATAGCGTTCTTTATTGGAGCAATACTTTTAATGCTAAGCATTTTTAGAACAAAACCACTCGACCAGGCATTCAGAGTTGAAAAGTACCAGGAGCTGATAAGTAAAACTTATAGTGAAATACTGCTTCATGAAATAAAAGCGAACGCTCAATCGTACAGCAAAAATATAATCATAACTAATAAGGGGAATAAAAAATATACTCAGGGAGTAAGACTAACTACTATCGCAATTATGATTTCAATTGTTTTACTCGTAGCAAATAAGCTTATTACAATAGAAAAAGCACCGACAAAAGTTCAGGTTGTAAACGTTAGTAAAATGCCAGGCAATAATTGAATAGATAACGGCGGTATTAGCAACCTGTTATTTCTCCAACTTTCCACCATATAAGATTAACGCATAAATAATTTATGTCAATCAATATGCAAATTGCATGGCTTTTTATATTGGCGATTCCTATTGCATGCATTGCATGGACTGTTACTCATGAAGAAGTATTCCGCGAGCCAAGAGAATATTTTACTAAACGAAGCATGTCCGGCAAAACTTTATTGGAAAGAAAATTCTTTTACTTTTTCACTTGCGAGTATTGCTTTAGTCATTACGTGACCATTTTATTTCCTTTTTTAACTCATTACACCCTTCTCGTGAATGATTGGAGAGGCTTCTTAATAGCAGGGTTTGCATTGGTATGGATTGCTAATATATACATGAGCTTTTTCGGTTTTATCCGTTTGGATATTAAAAAGCAGAAAACGGAGATTGATGCGATGGATAAAGAGCCGGATAAATAAATTAAGGTGAAAATGGAATATAGCGATGCAATAGCTGATAAGGCAATATGAATTCAATTAAAGGTTACATACTGACTGTCAACGGCGGTTCGTCAAGCATTAAGTTCTCTATGTATAAAATAGGGGAAACGCTGACGCAATTGTTTTATGGTGAGATTGAAAACATTGGTGCAGAAAAAACAAAACTCAACTTTACTAATACTATTACCAATCAAAAAAAAAGCAGCGACGTGAAAGCTCTTAATCATGATGATGCTGCAAATTTTCTTATTGATTGGCTTGAAAAGCAGGATGATTTTGTTTCCGTCAAAGCAATTGGACACCGGATAGTTCACGGTATGAAGCATACGGAGCCTGAACAGATCACTCCTGAATTACTGGATAAGTTGAAGAAAATCAGCGCTTATGATCCTGAACATTTACCGGAGGAAATTAAATTGATAGAGGTGTTCAGCAAACGTTATCCGGCATTAGTTCAAATAGCTTGTTTTGATACTTCCTTTCATATCTCCATGCCGCCTGTTGCAAAATTGTTATCCATTCCGCGCCGGTATAACGCTAAAGGTATTCAACGATACGGGTTTCATGGGCTTTCCTATTCTTATCTAATGGAAGAACTTAACCGTGTAGCAGGAAGCGAAACTGCGCAAGGCAAAATAATACTTGCACACCTTGGCAACGGGGCAAGCCTTGTTGCGGTAAAAGAAGGCAAAAGCATAGATACAAGCATGGGTTTTACACCCGCATCCGGATTGCCGATGGGTACACGTACCGGCGACCTTGACCCCGGTGTTGCCTGGTATTTAATGCAGGCTGAAAAGCTTAATCCAAAACAGTTTAACCATCTTATCAATCATGAATCCGGTCTCCTGGGTTTATCAGAAACAAGTTCCGACATGCGGCAATTAATGAAATGTGAAAGTACCGACAGTCGGGCTGCTGAAGCGATCGAATTGTTTTGTTATCAAACCAAAAAATGGATTGGCTCTTTTGCGGCTGTGCTGGGAGGTTTAAACACACTCGTTTTCTCAGGCGGAATTGGCGAACATGCACATGAGGTTCGTGATCGTATATGCAAAGGACTTCAGTTTTTAGGAATTGAATTGGATAAAACTAAAAATATAAATAATGAAGCGGTTATATCTTCAGATATAAGTAAGGTATCCGTTCGTGTCATTAAGACCAACGAGGAATTAATGATAGCAAGATTGACTTGCCGGGTTTTGAATTATAACACTAATAAATAAACTATTATGGAACAAGAATTAATAGAGAAAGTAGTAGCGCCTTTATCCCCGGAATTACTGCAGAAAATGAACTCCTACTGGCATGCAGCCAATTATTTATCTGTTGGACAAATATATCTATATGATAATCCACTCCTCAAAAAACCATTGACGATTGAGCATATAAAACCCCGTCTATTGGGGCATTGGGGTACTACACCTGGCTTGAATTTCATTTATGTACACCTGAACCGTGTCATTAAGCAATATGATTTGAATATCATCTTTGTTACGGGACCCGGACACGGTGGACCGGGACTGGTAGCAAACACGTATTTGGAAAGAACCTACACGGAACTATATCCAAATATTACAGAAGATGAAAAGGGATTGAAAAAACTATTCAAGCAGTTTTCTTTTCCCGGAGGTATTCCCAGCCATACAGCGCCTGAAACGCCGGGTTCTATTAACGAAGGTGGCGAACTCGGCTATTCATTAGTACATGCTTACGGCGCTGTGTTTGACAATCCTGATTTGTTGGTCGCTTGTGTCATCGGCGATGGTGAGGCTGAAACGGGTGCTCTTGCTGCCAGCTGGCATTCCAATAAATTTTTAAACCCTGTGCATGATGGTGCTGTTCTTCCAATCTTACATCTGAATGGTTATAAAATTGCCAATCCAACTGTGCTCGCGCGAATTCCAAAAGAAGAATTGAAACAGCTTTTAAAGGGTTATGGTTATAAGCCATATTTTGTTGAAGGGGATGTTCCTGAAGAAGTACATCAATTGCTTGCAACAACTTTAGATACGGTCGTTGATGAGATTAAACAAATACAAAACGATGCACGAACAAACGGATTTACAAAACGTCCGGAGTGGCCCATGATAGTTTTTAATACGCCAAAGGGATGGACAGGACCTAAAATAGTGGATGGTCTCCAGGTGGAAGGAACATGGCGTGCACATCAGGTACCACTCGCTGAATTTGCAACAAAACCTGAACATATAAAAATGTTGGAGCAATGGATGAAAGGTTATAAGCCCAAGGAGTTGTTTGATGAAAACGGTAAATTAATTCCTGAATTGGCTGAGCTTGCTCCGCAAGGTAAAAGGCGTATGGGGGCTAATCCAAATGCAAATGGAGGACTGCTGCTGCATGATTTAAAAATGCCTGATTTCAGAAAACATGCAGTTGCAGTAACAGAGCCGGGAACAAGGACAGCAGAAGCAACATTAATCATGGGAGGTTTTCTGCGGGATGTGATGAAGCTGAATTGGGAGAGCAGAAATTTCAGAATCTTTGGACCCGATGAAACTGCCTCTAACCGTCTCACGCACCTGTTCGACATAACTGAACGCACTTCCACTGCTGAGATACTGAAAAGCGATGATCATATATCAGCCGACGGCAGGGTAATGGAAGTGTTAAGCGAACATTTATGCGAAGGATGGCTTGAAGGATACTTGCTAACAGGAAGGCATGGCTTGTTTAATTGTTATGAAGCATTCATACATATAATTGATTCCATGTTTAACCAACATGCCAAATGGCTCAAGGTATCGCGTAAGATACCATGGCGGCGACCCATTGCTTCCTTGAATTACCTCCTGTCATCGCATGTGTGGCGGCAAGATCATAATGGAAACAGTCATCAGGATCCCGGATTTCTGGATCATGTTGCTAATAAATCAGCCGATATTATTCGTATATATCTTCCGCCGGATGCTAATACGCTTCTATCAGTAACGAATCATTGTTTACGCAGCCGTAATTACATTAATGTTATTGTAGCGGGGAAGCAACCCGAAATGCAATGGTTGGATATGGATAGCGCTGTTAAGCATTGCACTGCGGGACTCGGAATTTGGGAATGGGCAAGCAATGATGAAGGCTTCGAGCCTGATGTTGTAATGGCTTGTGCGGGCGACGTACCAACGCTGGAGACAATTGCTGCTGTTCAAATTCTAAGGGAACATTTTCCTGAATTGAAAGTTCGTGTTGTTAATGTTATAGACCTGATGATATTGCAGCCTGAAAGCGAACATCCTCATGGATTGAATGACAAGGATTTTGATATACTTTTCACAAAGAACAAACCAATCATCTTTGCTTTTCACGGATACCCGTTATTAATTCACCGGCTCACCTATCGCAGAACAAATCATGCAAACTTGCATGTGCGTGGTTATAAAGGAGAAGGCACTACAACCACTCCTTTCGACATGGTGGTGCTGAACGATCTGGACAGGTTTCACCTCGTCAGTGATGTGATTGACCGTTTACCTTCTTTGGGATCACGCGGCGCTTATACCAAACAATTTTTAAGAAATAAATTGCTCGACCATAAAGCTTATATTGATATTCATGGCGAAGACATGCCGGAAATCCGTAACTGGAAATGGACGGAGAAAAGAAAAAACATTCCCGCATAATGATTATTAGAAATTAAAATTAAAAGAGTATGGAACAAATGAATGAAAGTGAAGGCAGGTGGAAAAACCGCAGTCACAAAAAATATGATTTTCGTGAATTATAAAGGAAAATGTTTAAAGTATTTGCCTATTGCAAAGAAATTAATGGTTCTTGGTTTTTTATTGGTTAACTATTCAATGCTTTTAGCGCAGAGCGATACTATTAATGGTATATGGTCATTGCAACAGTGCATTGATCGCGCATTTAAAGAAAACATTACCCTTAATCAAAGCTTGTTGGGTAGTGATATCAACAGGCTTACTCTTGCACAATCAAAAGCCAATCGTCTCCCAAATCTAAATGCAGGCGACACACACATAAATAACTGGGGACGTTCATTAAATCCTCTTGACTACCAATATATTAATCAGTCTATTTCCTACGACATTCCTACTCTTACAAGTAACGTGACCCTTTACAACGGGTCTCTGATTACCAATACCATAAAACAAAACAAGTTGAATTATGATGCAGGTAATTTAGATGTTGAAGCAGAAAAGAATGCTATTGAGCTGACTGTTTTGGCTGATTATATGCAGGTTCTTTTAAGCTATGAGCAGCTTGATAATACAAAGGCGCAGGTTCAGGTTTCACTCACACAGGTTAATGAAACGCAAAAATTTGTTGATGCGGGCAAATATCCGGAAAGCAATTTGCTCCAGATAAAATCTCAATTAGCCGCCGATAAATTATCAGAAGTGAATGCTGAAAATCAATTGCAACTTGCAAAAGTGGCATTGGAGCAAATTATGTTATTGCCTGTCACGGACGGTTTTGAAGTTGTTAAGCCCGATGTTAGCGATATTATACAACCTGGAATTCAGGCTACTGCTAACGTTTACAAGGTTGCGGAATCTTTTCTTCCTCAAATAAAAAGTGCAGCGCTCAAAACACAAAGCGCTATGTTCGGAATAAAAATTGCCCGTAGCCAGGAGATTCCGAATTTAGTTTTAGGCGGGACATTAAAAACAGGATATTCACCTGATAGTTACAATACCGCTACCCAAACGACATATACTGAACAACCGATAGGGTTTCTTCAAAGTAATAACTCCGATTTAGTTCTTGGTGAGGTTCCCAATACCATTGTTGATAGACAAAATTATTCTTTCTACAACCAGTTAAAGAATAATTTCACTCAGCAAGTAAGCCTCACCTTAACTGTGTCCATCTTCAATAACAAACTTGCAAAAACCGCTATCGAAAAAGCAAAAGTCAATACCGAAATTGCCCAATTGAATGAAGAAGGAACTAAAGTTTCAGTGCGTCAATCGGTTGAACAAGCAGTTACAGATGAGAAGGCAGCGGAAAAACAATATATAGCATCCAAAGAAGCGTATGCTTCGGAAGAATTAACTTTTCATAATATGGAGATCCAATTTAAGGCCGGCAAATCAGACGCAACAGATTTCCTGGTAGAAAAAAATAATGATGAAAAGGCTTTAGCTAACCTGGTATTAGCAAAATACAACTACATCTTCAAAATAAAAATTGTTGACTTCTACTTAGGTAAACCTATAATCTTCTAAAATAAAATGAAGAAGAAAATTATAATTATTTGTATTAGCGCTGGAGTAATAGCGGTTGGAGTATTTTTTTATTATCATTCAAAAAATAAAACCAAGGAGTATTATTGGAGAACCGTGCCTGTTGAAAAAGGCGATGTGAGTGTATTAGTTACAGCTACAGGTTCAATGGCTGCGGACACCTCCGTGGATGTGGGAGTGCAGGTGTCAGGAATCATAGCAGTAATAAAAGTTGATTTTAATGATATTGTAACAAAGGGACAAGTGATTGCTGTATTAGATACCACTCTTTATTATTCTGCCAAGGTAGATGCAGCAGCAGCGTTGCAAAGAGCAAAGGCTGCAGAGGATGAAGCAAAACGGGAATTTGACAGGGAGAATACTTTATTTGATAATAAAGTGGCCGCACAAGCCGATTATGATGTGGCTTTCACTACCTATCAAACGGCTAAAGGAAATACCGTATCGGCTAAAGCCCAATTGGACAGAGCAATTATTAATCTTCAGTATTGCACCATCACAGCACCGATAAGCGGTATGATAATCGCGCGAAACGTGCAAGTTGGAAACATGGTGATTGCCAGTTTTAGTAGCCCTGTGCTTTTCACCATTGCTTATGACCTCACCAAGATGCAGGTGCAGGCAGACGTGGATGAAGCGGATATAGGACAAGTAAAAAACGGACAGCAAGCGAAGTTTACCGTTGATGCTTATCCCAATGAAGTATTTACCGGAGTGGTTACCCAGATAAGACGGCAACCTATAATAATAACGAATGTGGTTAATTATGTAGTAATTATTGAAGTTCCGAATTCTGATTTGAAGCTGATGCCCGGACTTACTGCTAATTCAAATATTTTTATTCAGGAAAGCAAAAATGTTTTAAAAATACCTACCAATGCTTTTGCTTTCACTCCGCCTGTTGAATATATACAAAGCGCCAGCCAGCTTCCTGATTCAGTAAAGAAATTTTGGTTGAAAAAGCTGAAGCAAACCAGCGAATTAAAAAAACAACAAATCACAGAGCCGAATGCTATAAAAGGTTATCTGTGGGTGATGTCAGGGAAGGATATTTTTCCAATACGGGTAACAAAAGGACTTAATGATGGAACGTTTACAGAAATCAGCGGAGATATACAGGAAGGATATGATGTGGTAATGGGTATTAATACTTCACCTACTGCTGCCAATACTCAAACCTCATCAAGTCCATTTATGCCTAAGTTTCCTTCATCCAAGAAATAAAAGGTAAATAGGGTAATTAAAAACTGAAAGCGACAATGAAAACCAATGAGGTAAATAAAGTAGTTAAAGACGATCCTAATTACCCTAATTCCCAATTACCTCAATCCCCAAAACCAAGTACAGAAAATTTAATTACTGTAAAAGATTTGACCAAAACTTACCGCACCGGTGATATAGAAGTCCATGCCCTTAGCGCTGTTTCTCTAACTATTAATAAAGGAGAGTTTGTTGCTATTATGGGTGCAAGCGGTTCAGGTAAATCCACTTTTATGAATATATTGGGTTGCTTAGACACTCCAACAAGCGGCGAGTATTTAATGGAAGGCAAGGACATACTTGGTCGCAATAAAAACGAATTAGCAGAGCTGAGAAACAGTAAACTTGGTTTTGTTTTTCAATCATTTAATATTTTGCCAAGAACTTCAGCACAGGAAAATGTTGAATTGCCTTTGTTATATAATAATAAAGTGGCTGCAAACGAACGCAAGGAAAAGGCATTCAACGCACTTAAATCCGTTGGGCTTGCTGATCGTGTAAATGCAATGCCTAACGAATTATCAGGAGGACAGCAGCAGCGCGTAGCCATTGCCCGTGCATTAGTAAATGATCCGATAATCATTATGGCTGATGAGCCAACGGGCAACCTTGATTCGCGCACCAGTTACGAGATCATGGAAATATTTCAAAAAATGAACGACAAGGGAATTACCGTTGTGATGGTGACGCATGAGCCTGATATAGCACAATTTGCCAAAACGAATATTGTTTTCAAAGATGGAAAAATAATTGCGAATAACCCGGTGAAAGAAAGAAAAAATGCAACAGAAGAATTGAAGAAAATAGCAACTCTGAAAGAGGAAAACGCAACAACATGAGAATCCTTAATTTATTTAGAGTTGCCTGGCGTTCCCTGCAAAGGAATAAGCTCAGAAGCTTTTTGACGATGCTGGGCATTATCATTGGTGTGGCTTCGGTGATCGCTATGCTGGCCATCGGGCAGGGATCAAACCAAAACATAAAAGCTTCTGTCGCAAGTTTAGGGACTAATTCAATTATGATTTTTCCCGGAACCACCAATTCAGGAGGGGTGCGTCAAGGGGCATCTACAACACAAACACTCAAGGTTGAAGATGCTGATGCCATCGCTTCTCACTGCGATTTAGTGGATCACGTATCTCCTGTTGATCAAAAAAGAGTACAAGCAATTTATGGTTCTCAAAACTGGAGCACGATGGCTATGGGTGTCAAAAACGATTATTTTATCATACGGTCTCTTACGATAGCAAAAGGCACGGGCTTTACACCTTCTGACGACCGCGCTGCTGCCAAAGTATGCCTTGTGGGGACAACAGTTGTTTTTAATTTATTTGGAGATGAAAACGCCGACCCAACGGGGCAAATTATTCGAATCAACAGTATTCCGATGAAAATTGTCGGTGTGCTAACCAAAATGGGACAAAACACATTCGGGCAAGACCAGGACGATATTATCATCGCTCCGTTTTCAACGGTTCAAAAAAGAATGGCGTCTTCTTTAATCTATGTAAACATGATACTTGCTTCGGGAATATCTGAAGACCAAATTGATGATGGCGTGGATGAAATTTCCAGCCTGTTGCGCGAAAAGCACAAGCTTGCTCCTTCCGACGATAATGATTTTACCGTTCGCACGCAATCCGACATCAGCAATATATTTGGCAGCATTTCAAGCGTCATGACCATCCTGCTGGCATGCATCGCAGGTATTTCTTTAGTTGTCGGAGGTATAGGGATTATGAATATTATGTTGGTATCCGTTACAGAACGCACACGCGAAATCGGAATACGCATGGCTATTGGCGCCAAAGGCAGAGACGTGTTGATACAATTTATGATTGAAGCCATTGTCATCAGCTTTGTGGGAGGGCTCATTGGTATTGCTTTGGGAATAACCATTTCTGAACTGATTTCAAAATTCGGCGGCTGGCCCGTAGTAATTACCGCGTCTTCTGTTCTTTTGTCTTTTATATTTTCAGCAGTCATAGGTCTTTTCTTTGGCTGGTATCCTGCAAGAAAAGCCGCAGCGCTCAACCCGATTGATGCTTTGCGTTACGAATAAACAAAAGTGCGGAGCTTTCTGGATTCAAATTTTTAATAATCATGAATTTTTGTTATACTTTGTTGGATAATATTAGAAAAAAATATTATATATAAATTAAATAAATGAAATGAAAACCATTCTCTTTCCTACTGATTTTTCTGCAAGTGCTGATAATGCGCTTAGCTATGCGATCAGCTTATGCGAAGCACTGAAGGCAAAGTTAGTGCTTCTCAATTCTTGCTATGTCCCTGCGTTTGCTTCTCAGGTTCCAATAGAAGAGTTCACAGAAGAAGAGATTCTTTCAATCTCAGATAACCATTTGAAAGAATACGAGACAAGTGGTCTGCTGAAAGGCAAACATCTTACTGTTGAAGATCGGGTTGTTTTCGGATTTGCTGTTGATAGTATTGTTTCTGAGGCAGAAGCAAGCAAGGCATACCTTGTAATAATGGGTATGAAAGGTGCAAGCGGATTAACAGAAGCTTTAATAGGAAGTAATACAGATTCAGTAATAGCTAAAGCGGGATGCCCGGTATTAGCAGTTCCCGATAAAGCCAGTTTCCACGGATTGAAAAAAATTGTCTTTGCAACAGATTATCATGACAGTGATTTTGCAGCTATAAAATTTCTTGCCGGTATTGCTGCCTTATTCGATGCAGAAATAATTATTGTTCATGTCACTGATATTATTCAAGACAATGCTTATGAAAAAGATCATTTTAACAAGTTTAAAGAAGATGTGAAGAAAGAAGTTGCTTATGAAAATATTTCTTTCGATGACTTTGAAGGTTTTAATGTTGCAAACACTTTGAATTCATTTGTGAAGGAAAATAAAATAGATATGATAGCCTTGTCAACGAGAAATAGAAACATCATTTCAAAGCTTTTTGACAAAAGTTTGACAAAAAAGATGGCATATCATACGCATATACCTCTTCTGTCAATATATATATAAAACATAAGGAATTTTTTCGCACTTTTTCATCGTTCTATAAATATTTCGAAGCACAATTTACATCTCTGCAAACACAGCCTGATTTGCCTTTCAGCGAAAATCACTCTGAAGGAGGGGGAAAGATTATTAGCTTTGTTTCTTTTTGAATAACCGCTTTAGTGGTTTGTTTTTATAAATGATTCAGAACTCTGATCAATCGCCGAAAAGCCTGCTTCGTACGGGGAGATATAGTCTTTTTTGGGTTTCAAGCTTGTTATCGAATATCGGCACATGGATGCAACAAATAGCCCAGCCGTGGGTTGTACTCAGCCTTAGTAATTCTGCTTTTTGGGTTGGGCTTGATAGCTTTGCGATGAATGCACCGAGTTTACTCTTCATGCTTTGGGGCGGTGTTCTGGCAGACCGTTATGACAGAAAGAAGATTATCTTATTCTTTCAGGCGATTCAATTTCTGTGCGTAGTCGTAATGGTAGTTCTACTAATTCTTGGATGGCTCAAAGTGTGGATAATTGTTATAATTTCTTTTCTCGTGGGTCTCACAGACTCACTCTCCATGCCAGCCTTTCAATCCATTATTCCTTCTTTGGTAAACCCAAAGGATATTCCTCACGCTGTGTCGCTCAACTCAACACAATTCAACCTTTCCCGAATACTGGGTCCTATGATCGCGGGCATTGTGATTGTTCGTTTTGGCGCAGTAATATGCTTTGGTGCAAATGCTGTTTCATATATTCCATTCTTCCTTTCTCTTTATTTTATTTATCCACGAGGAGAATTGAAAATAAAAAAAGAACAAATTGAAGCGAAGCCGGTGTTGCAACTACAGGAATTTAAAAAACTGCTCTTCAAGGCTGAAGTTCGCATATCATTAATTACCGTTCTTGTGACCAATCTGTTTTGCGGTCCTCTTGTTACATTTTGTTCAGTGATCATAAAAAATGTTTTTCACGCTGAGGTTGAAAACTTTGGCGGAGCAATGGCAGCATTTGGATTAGGTGGACTCATTGGCGCTGCCGCCTCATTTTTCCCTTTATTTAAGTCTTTCAAGAGAGATAGATTTGCAACAGCAATTGCGATTTTCCTCGGGTTGATTACAGTGGCAATTGCTTTAAATCATTCACTTTTCCTTCTTTACGCTCTGCTGGTTTTAGCCGGAGGAGCACTCACAGCAACTAATATTTCCGCTAATACTTTTCTTCAGGAAAATGCTACCAACGCTATTCGTGGCCGTATCGCAAGTCTGTATCAATTGGCTCTGCATGGAGGGATTTCCGCCGGTGGTTTGCTTACCGGTTTTACTGTGTCACAATTAAATATTTCTACTGCACTTATTATCAACGGTGGACTAGCTGTGGTTCTCCTAGTTTTGCTTTTGTGGAGACAATTCAGATATTCTGGTGCACAAACAGTTTTGCGGTAAAAACTTATCCTAATTCCTTTGAAAAGGTGATTGTTAATTTCAACCATGCTGGCTTAAAAGGAGTACCTTTGATAAAAATCTTCATATCGGATTTCTGTTCAATTAAAATCAATCAAAATGAAAATCCTCTGCCCTACTGACTTTTCTTCTGCTGCCACCAACGGAATTGAATATGCCGCAAAGCTTGCCCAAAAGATGAATGCAACATTGACATTGCTCAATGTTCAGCCTTTATATATCAACGAAGGAGTAAACCTTTTTGCAGGCGGAGAACTTGAATCAATGCAGGAAGCCAAAGTTTCCGAGAAAATACTGGATGATATTTGCCTTGACATAAAAAAAACATTTAACCTATCATGCAGCCACGAGGTCATTCCAACATTAAGCTCATTTGAAAAAATTGTTGATGATGAATCATGGAAATTTAATTTAATAGTAATCGGGACCAATGGCGCTGACAATCTGTACCAGTTTTATTTTGGAACCCACAGTTTCCGTTTAGCAAAAAAAACAAAATGCCCTGTGCTTATTGTGCCTGAAAACAGTTCTTATGAAGATATAAGTAATGTTGTTTTTGCTTCCGGTTATATAAAAGGAGATGAATTATTACTTCAACAATTGAAACAATTCATAGCTCAATTAACAACCGCAGCCGATTTGAAATTGCAGGTGTTGCATATTAGTGAGAATGACACGCCCGTTAGCCGTGAAGTATATCATTCCTTCTGCAATCTTACTGAAGAAGTTTTAGGAAATGATCAGGTTACTGCCTTTGAAAGAATTGTAAACAAAAAAGCTGTGGAAGGCATTGAAAATTACATGAATAAAATACAATTCGGTATTCTCGCTGTTTGCATGGAGGAACATGGTTTTCTTTATCGAATCTTTAACGAAAACCTGGTAAATAAATTAACTGCTTTTCCAAATTATCCTGTTCTGGTATTTCATAAATGAATAATGATTCAGCCAATCGTAAAGCGTTAATTCCGCAAAGGATTTTACGAAACATCTTCTGTCAAAAATACGTGAATGATGTGACTTATTTCTAAAGTTGTGTAACATGTATTGTTTCATGAGTCCTCACCTTTGCAGCGTAATAATTCCATTACAAATTAAATTTATAAAATGAAAACATCTGACGTTACTACCAATACAAAATGGTCAATAGATCAGGCACACAGTGAAATTGCTTTTAAAATAAGGCATCTGATGATTGCACATGTTAAAGGCGCATTCAAAACATTTGACGCAAGCATTCATACTGATGCTAAGGACTTTACCACTGCGGAAATTGATTTGTGGATAGACCCGGCTTCAATAAGCACAGGTGATGAAAAGCGGGATGCGCATTTGAAAAGTGCTGATTTTTTTGATGTAGATAAACATAAACAAATAACATTCACATCAAGCACTATCGGAAAGGCGGATGCAAATGGCAATCACGAATTATGGGGAGAGCTGACAATAAGAGGAATTACCAAAAACATAAAGTTGAATGTATTGTTCGGAGGCATTGCAAAAGACCCGTACGGAACTGAAAAAGCCGGATTTACGGTTACCGGAGTAATCAACAAAGGTGACTGGGGAATTAACCTGAACGCTGCACTTGAAACCGGAGGATTTATGCTGGGTGATGAGATAACTATTTCATGTGAAATGGAACTCATCAATGCAGGGCAAAAAGATTTGACAATGGAATTGGAAGCTTCTGCTGACAATAAAAGTAGCCTTTAATAGATAAGTCCGTCATTTTTAAAAAACCTTAAAGATATAAGAGCGTCTTGTATTCAAATAATTTTTTTCAAAAAAGAATTAATACATGATGCAAATCATTTGCAAAAGTGACGGCGGTCATTGTATTGCTCAAATCTTCAGATATATTTTTGTCATTCCATAATTTATTTCAATTAAAATTAATATAAAATGAAAACTATAGCAGATCCAATCGAAGCAAAGAAGATGATTATATCTTCTGGTGAAAATCAAAAAGAAATTGAAAACCATAGGAATAGTAAAACCATGAAGGCATTGGTTTATCATGGTCCGGGGAAGAAAGCATGGGAAGACAAGCCAAGGCCTGTCATAAAGGAGCCAACGGATGCTATTGTAAAAATTCTCAAGACTACTATATGTGGAACGGATCTGCATATTATGAAAGGAGATGTTCCTGCTGTTACGGATGGAAGGATTATTGGCCATGAAGGAGTTGGTATTATAGAAGACATTGGAAATGCTGTAACCAATTTCAAAAAAGGAGATCATGTGCTGATTTCCTGCATTACATCCTGCGGCAAATGTGAATATTGTAAGAAAGCCATGTATTCGCACTGTGAAAAAGGAGGATGGATATTGGGCAATTTAATTGATGGCTGCCAAGCGGAATATGTAAGGATACCTTTTGCAGACAATAGTTTATATCCTATTCCTGCAGATGCTGACGAAGAAGCACTGGTGATGTTGAGCGATATTCTGCCAACAGGTTTTGAATGTGGTGTATTGAACGGGCAGGTAAAACCAGGCGATACCATTGCTATTGTGGGCGCAGGCCCTATAGGGCTGGCAGTATTATTAACATCTCAATTTTATACTCCTGCAAAAATTATTGTAATAGACCAGGATGAAAATCGCCTGAATGTTGCAAAGACTTTCGGTGCAACTCATATCATTAACAGTGGAAAAGAAAATGCAGTAGAAAAGGTCATGAGTATTACAAACGGAAAAGGAGTTGAGACAGCAATCGAAGCTGTTGGTATAGCCGCAACATTTGAATTATGTGAAGAAATCATTGGCGCAGGAGGACATATTGCAAATATAGGAGTGCACGGAAAAAGTGTTACACTTCACATGGAAACACTTTGGTCAAAAAACATAACCATCACCACACGCCTTGTTGATACCGTAACAACGCCTATGTTATATAAGAATGTTCAATCCGGAAAACTCGATCCGAAGAAGCTCATCACACATCGTTTTAAGTTGGATCAGATAGTGGAAGCTTATGAAGCATTTGGAAATGCTGCAAAGGAAAAAGCGCTAAAAGTTATATTGACGAATAAGGAATAGTTTACTATCAGCAACTAATATATAAAACAGTGAAATCATGAAAAAGATAGTAATCGCAGGCTTAGTTGCAGGTTTTGTTTTATTAGTCCTTAGTGTCATCGGATTGTATCTGACCATTTGGTTATTTCCCGGTCTTGCTACTCAATATTTCGATCCTGCTTTTGATACATCGTCAAGCAAGGTTATGTTTTATTATATACATCCCTTCGTGATAAGCTTAGCGCTTTCCTGGTTTTGGTCGCGGTTTAAAGGGCTGTTAACCGGTTCTTTTCTAACGCGGGGCATTGAATTCGGGATTATATATACGCTGATTGCCACACTTCCCATGATGGTACTTATTTATAGTGCGATGAATGTATCGTCGGCAATGGTTACAACGTGGTTTGTGCTTGCATTGGTGCAGGGAGTGATTGCAGGATTGATTTTTGAAAAAATGAATCCATAAATGAATTTTATAAAAAGAAATATGAAATCGTTTAAAAACTTTGTGTTTGTAGTAATCGCCGTGGCGTTTCTCAGCGCTGCTGCTCCTGTTGAGAATACATATATCCTTTCTAAGAATTATACAGTTACTATTAATGGCACCTCCAATCTTCACAACTGGAATGAAAAAGTTGAAACAGTATCAGGCAGCAGTGTTGTAGGCTCGAATAGTGACGGAAGCTTTGATTTAACTGCCGTCAATATTAAAATGAATGTACATTCCATTAAAAGCGACATGGGTTCTGTTATGGATAACAATACCTATAAAGCGCTGAAAGCAGATGCAAATCCGGAAATTATTTTCACGCTTACTGCTCCGGTTAAATCAATTCAAACCAAAGCAAGTGAACCCACTGTTTCTGCAAAAGGTAATCTAACCATTGCAGGTGTAACTAAGCCTGTTAATATGCAGGTTAAAGTATATATGCAGGAGCACGGAAAACTGGCATTCGAAGGATCGCAAGCTATTAAGATGACGGATTATGGTATTAATCCGCCTACTGCTCTTTTCGGAACCATGAAGACGGGCAACGAAATCACTATCAATTTTGTAACAAACTTTACAACAGCAATTAATTAAAATGAAAAATTCGACTATCAGATTATTTCAACAGCTTACACTAATAGGTATTGTAACTATTAGTTCTTCCGCAATAGCGCAACAACAGGAAATGCAATATTTCAGGCCTAATGACAAGGACGGCATTAATGTTTTTGAGACCACTAAAACTGACACTACTTCTTTTAATGAATTGAAAGTGAAAGTGGGCGGCAACTTTGAACAAACCTTCCAGGCGTTAAGAGATCAAAACACTGCTCTGCCTGCAACAAAGGCAGGCTTCACCGGAAATGTCAATAGCCTGATTCCGCTTATAAACGGATTCGACTTAGCGATGGCTAATCTGAATATTGATGCTCAGTTATCTGACGGGATCAGAGTAAACATTGATGTTTACTTGTCTTCCAGGCATCATGAGGATACATGGGTTAAAGGGGGATATATACAATTTGACAAATTGCTTTTCCTGAACAGTGACATGGTTAATAATATCATGAAAAGCATAACCGTTAAAATAGGGCAATTCGATGTTGATTATGGTGACCAGCACTATCGCAGGTCAGATGGAGGAAATACTATTTACAACCCGTTTATAGAAAATTATATTATGGATGAATTTGCAACAGAAATTGGCGGCGAAATTTATTATCATTCACCAAGCGGCTTATTTCTAATGGGTGGAATAACAAATGGAGAGCTTGATCCAACCGTTATAGCTCCAACTAAAACTGATTCTTCAACCGGAAATATAAATACCTATGCTCCGGCTTTTCATGCAAAGTTAGGTTATGATAAGCAACTCAATAAAGATTTCAGATTTAGAATAACAGGATCAGTCTATGAAGATAAGAGTGCAAACAGCAATACATTATTAGGAGGCGACCGCACAGGATCGCATTATTTTTCTGTCATGTCAAATCAAAATATAGCAAACGGAACAACGCTCAATGATGCGAATGATTACAACGCTTTTTCAGGAAGATTTAACCCGGGATTTAGCGAACAGGTAAATGCATATATGGGAAATCTTTTTGTGAAATGCCATGGCATAGAGTTCTTTGGCACTTATGAAATTGCCCAAGGCAGAAATATTACGGAAACAGGTACACGCAAGGCAACTCAATATGCAGGCGATTTAATTTACAGGTTTGCTGCAAGCAAGGAAAACTTCTGGATTGGCGCTCGTTACAATTCAGTAACGGCTACAATGCTCGGCGTTCCTGCTGATATAACTATCAATCGCGAAGTAGGTTCAATTGGTTGGTTTGCCACTAAAAACATTATGCTTAAAGTAGAATATGTAATGCAGACCTATCTAAACTACGCCAACACCAATATCCTCAACGGCGGAAAATTTGACGGCGAAATGGTGGAAGCTTCTATTGGATTTTAATGAAGAAATTTAATTCCAATTGTTGTTTCGATTCTCAAACCTTAAATGTGAGAATCATGTAAGTTATTTTTAGAACTATGTAACACTTATATTTTTCATAACCATCACCTTTGTATTATAATTATAAAGTAACAATTTAAATAAACTAAAAATGGAAAAGAGTAAAAATGACAAGAGCAGTCAGCAATCTGACAGCAAGTCAAA
>PLYJ01000251.1 GCA_003151745.1 Bacteroidota bacterium | reverse complement strand
ACTTCTGCTGGTTATCCTTTTTGCTCCTGGCTTCCAACAAGCAATGGCACAGGCGCCCCGCAAAGTTCTCATAGAAGAGTTCACAGGTGTTTGGTGCGGTAACTGCCCGTCAATAATAAGTGATTTTGATGCGACTTTAGCAGCCTATCCCGGAAATGTTATTGCAGTTGCCATTCATGGCGATAGTCCAGGCAGCGATCCTATGACAAATAATTCTACCGAGGCGCTTACCAATGCATTCAATGTTCCCGGTTACCCGGAGGTGATGGTGGACAGGGCAGATTGGTCTGCTGAAAGTGGTGACACTGTTAATCGCCAACTGTTTACTGTTGATGCCGGTTATAACCACACCGAAGATGCCACATCCATGCGGCTTAGCATTCCGTCTCCCGTAAATATTGATATAGCCTCCATGTACGATTCGACAACAAGGTTAGCTAAGATTACCGTTACTGCCAATTTTGTTGATACAGCATCCGGCAATATGCGGATTACCTGCTTGCTGGTGGAAGATACGGTTACCGGATCTTCAAGTTTCTTTCAGTCTAATTTTGAAGGAATTTTTTGCTCGGCTCCTGACGCATCCTGTGAATTTTATCATTACCCCTGCGGAATGCCAACAACCCTGACGGGACAGTATGTATTTTATCATAAACATGTAGTAAGAATTAATATGGCTACTACACTTGGTACGGCGGGTATTATCCCTGCTTCAGTAATTGCGGGGCAACATTTTTCAAAAGCATATACTTATACTTTAGATACAGCATGGAATTCAGCCAATATGAAAGTGGTCGCCTTTGTAAGCTATTACAATACCACCAAACATTTTGGGGGCGAAGTATTAAATGCGCAGGAAGTTGTCTTAGGGCAAAGCATTATTGCTGCTGTCGCAGACTTTTCTCCTGTAATGGATAATATTTCACTCGAAGCTGCATATCCCAATCCGTTCAGTCAAATCACAAATATAAAAGNNGCCGGGCATACATACATTCTATTGGAATGGCAACAATAAAAATGGTACTTCTCTTCCAAACGGTCTTTACCTTATTAGATTACAAACAGAAAATCAGTCTCTGTCAAAATCAGTCGTTCTTTCAAGAAACTAAATAGTGTGGCCCAATTCCCCCTTTTGAAGGGGGCAACGGGGATGTTGGTTTCAATTTAAATTATGAAAAAATATTCTAATCGCCAAAGTAAATTAGTTGCGTGTCCCCTCTGTGCGTTGGGTTTGCGTAAGGGCGAGAGGGGATTAAGAGTGTGTGTTATTTCCCCTTGTAGAACTGCAGGATTTAAAATTAATAATGAAACTTACACGCAATAACAATGATAGCATGGTCAGTAACTTTATAAATAAGCCGGTGTTCGTAATTAATTCTTCGCGACCAGCATCCTTTGAACTCATGTTTAAGTGGTTCCGGTTTGCCAATTCCTTTAAAAGGATTTTGCCGGGCGTCGTCAAGCAGTTCAATGATTTTGCCGAAAATCTTTTTGTTTTGCTTCTCCCATTCTTGAAACTGTTTCAGCGCATTATCTTCAAAAAGAATCTTCTTCATTTTTTACGCAGGTACTTGTCAATGTCCACCTCGATAACATTTCCCTTCTCAACATTCCTTAATGATTTTTCAAGCATTTTGCGATTAGCAGGGCTGCTTAGAAGATATTCGGTTTCATCTTGTTCCTCTTCAACAAGAATAGAAATACGCTTGCTCTTAAAAATCATTTTGAGCGCTTTAACAAAGTTCTCATCTAATTCATTTGCTTTAATATGAAACGTGGTGTACATAGTTGTAAGTTTTTTTGCAAAAATAGACATAATTCGCAAATATTCGAAATTTATATATACGATGCCTGTAATGCTTCAAAAGTATATCAGTCGTTCTTTCAAGAAATTAAGTACTGTGGCCCAATTCCCCCTTTTGAAGGGGGCAAGGGGGATGTAAAAATAATCTGTGAATCGCTCGACTGAGCTCACGTCGAAGTCTATGTCAAACAATTAAAACCAAAATTAAAATGAAAAATTCAAATCTTATGAAAAAACAATTACTAATTGTTGCGCTCGTAGCAGCACTCTTAAAATCAGTTTTTATTCCTCAATCCGCATCCGCCCAAAACTCCCGTGTCTGGGGTACCTATTATGGTGGTCCTGGTCGTGACTACGCTTGTGGTGTAGCCACCGATCCGGCCGGGAACGTATTTATGTCAGGAATTACCGATAATTCAGGAATTAGTGTTGACTCTACTTATTTCGGTTGGCATGGGTTTAAAAATTTTAATTCTCAGCAAAACAGTAATAATCAATATCTTGTAAAGTTTGACGCTAATGGCAATCGCCTCTGGGGTACTTATTATGGCGATCAGGGTAGTCCGGGTATTATAGACAATAATTCTTATCCCGGTGATAATAGCGTAGCCACCGATGCAGCCGGCAATGTCTATCTCGCTGGAACTACCTATAGTACCACCGGCATCGCCTCGAACGGTTTTATGAATATAATGTCAGGCGTAGGGGAGGCTGCTTATCTTGCAAAGTTTGACGCCAATGGCAACCGCCTCTGGGGTACTTATTACTATGGAGCAGGTAGCTCTAATTGTGTGGGAAATAGTGTTGCTACGGATATTGCCGGAAATGTATATCTGGCAGGATGGACCGACAGCCAAACCGGCATCGCCTCAGGCGGGTTTCAGAACACACTGTCAGGCACTATAAATTGCTTTCTCGTAAAGTTTGACTCTACTGGTCATCGCCTTTGGGCTACTTATTACGGTGGAAATGGCGGCTATGATAAGACTGCAGATAACGGCCTCGCCACCGATGCAGCCGGAAATGTTTACCTGGTAGGAAATACAAATAGCTCCGCCGGTATCGCTTCGGGTGGGTTTCAGAATACTATTACCTTTGGAGGTTATAGTTCTGCCTTTCTTGTAAAATTTGACGCCAATGGTAACCGCCTCTGGGGTACTTATTATGGTAATACGACCCTTGGTTCTGGCGTAGCTGCCGATGCTGGCGGTAATGTATATTTGACAGGAACTGCAAATTATCAGGACGCTTTCGGCATCGCCACCCCGGGTAGCTTTCAGAATTCCATATCCCAAGACACTGTTGGGTACGGGTCGGCTTTCCTTGTAAAATTTGACGCCAATGGTAACCGCCTTTGGGGTACTTATTATGGTGCAACTACTTTTGGGCTTAGTGTCGCCACTAAAGGGGAAAATGTGTGGATGGGAGGATTAATCACCACTTACTTCCCCAACATCGCCTTTGACGGCTATTATGATTCCCTCAATTGGGCGAATTGGAGTAGTGAGACTCAGCTTCTGGTAAAGTTTGATAGCGATGGTAACCGCCAGTGTGCTACTTTTTATGCTGGATGGGGAAGAAACTCAAATTGCGGTACCCAGAATCCCACTACAGCGCCTATTGCCGTGGATAGCACTGGTAAGTTTGCATATCTTGCAGGTGCATGTGGGGACAGTGCGTTTATAGCCTCCCCAGGTAGCTTTCAGGATTCTCTTTATGAACTTTGGTATTTTCTTTATTATGATCCTACCTGTCATTGTGTTCTAAGAAAAGATTGTGATCATAACGGGGATGCCTTCCTCATAAAATTTACTTCCTGTGTTAATCTACCGCCTGTTGCTAATTTTCAATCAAATATTTCCTCATTCTGTGCTAACGAATGTATTAACTACACAGATAATAGTACAAACGCAATTGCATGGCAATGGTCTTTTCCGGGCGCTACTCCCGCGTCAAGCACGCTTCAAAATCCGCAGAATATTTGTTATAATGCTGCGGGCACTTTTAATGCCCGCCTCATTGTTTCTAATGATCAGGGCACTGATACGCTCACATTTACCAATTACATCCATGTATTTGTTGCTCCGCCAACGCCTGTAATAACGCAGTCAAATGATACGCTGTTTTGCAGCACAGACCCGTCATACACTTCCTATCAATGGTATGATAATACAACACTTATTCCCGGCGCTACAGATACTTTCTTAGTTATTACGCATAGCGGCAATTACAATGTTGCCGTACATAATGAAAGCGGGTGCTTTATTTCAGTAGGTATTAATATCGTGGCGGGTATTCAAAATTATACTGTTAGTAATTTATTTTCTCTTTCTCCTAATCCTGCCTCCACTCAACTGACCATTCACTATTCGTCTCCAGTCATTAGAGGGATGGCAACTCTTTCAATAATTAATGTGCTTGGCCAAACCGTGCTCTCCAACTCCCTCCCTTTCGGGGAGGGCAGGGGTGGGGCTGATCGGGGCGAGGTCCTTGACATCAGCAACCTTTCAGCAGGCATGTACTTTCTTCAACTGAAAACGGAGAGTGCAATTGATACCAAAAGATTTATGAAAAAATAAAAACATACCTCCGGCATCCCCTCCCTTTGGCGCTCCCTGAGCCTGTCGAAGGGAGGGGCTTCGCAACTAAAAGATAGTTTTCAGCAACTTGCAAAAAGATTCTTACAGAATGACTCATTACTTAGTAAGTTGGAAGGAGAAGAAGGAAGGGCGGCGAAGCCGCCCTTCCTTCCAGTCATACCCATACATACTGTCATTCTGTAAGAATCTTTTTAATTAGGAGCTGTAATATATCTTAACTTAACGACATTGGGCGAGGGGGATGTGTATTATTGAAAACTTAAATAATTAAAACCAAGAACTAAAAATGACTAACTCTACATTTATTCCAAAAGAAAAAATGCAATCCCGATTAGGTCGCATGAAAAAGGATAATCAGTGTAATCTTTACCCAAATCGGTGTAATCATTTTAAAAAACTAATTCTAATTCTCCTGGCATTTGCAGTCAGCATAAACCTTGCGCAGGCCCAATGGCAGCATACTAATTTACCTAATATTGGACGCACTGTTACTTGTATTGCCATAAGCGGAACAAATATTTTCGCAGGAACAGGTGGCATCGGGGATGGGAGCGGAATATTTTTATCAGTTGACAATGGCACAACTTGGACTGCTGTTAATAACGGTTTAACAGATTACAATGTTCTTTCACTCGCTATAAACGGAACAAATATTTTTGCAGGCACTCTCAACAACGGGGTATTTTTATCCACCAACAACGGGGCAAACTGGACAGCAGTCAATAACGGTTTGCCACCTGCAAATATTCTTGCATTGGCTGCAATTGGAACGGATGTTATCGCCGGACTTAACGGGGAGAATAGTATGTATATATCTGCTGATATGGGGGCAACCTGGACGTGGGATTCTATCGGTCCTACCAACTTATTTCGCATGGGTCTCAATATTGCTTCATTAACCGTAAGTGGGACGAACATTTTGGCAGGTGGTGGCATTAGCGGAGCCCAAGTATATTTATCCCCCGATGGTGGATTAACCTGGTCGGAAATTGATAATGGTGGGTATAGTGGGTTAGGCGCCCCTATACAGGCATTAGCTATGAGCGGAACGAATATTTTTGCGGGCACTACTGCCGGTGTATTTTTTATCTGTCGCTGCCGGGGCCAACCTGGACTGCCGCTAATAATGGTTTATTAAACACCAATATTACTTCATTGGCTGTTAGCGGCACAAATATTTTTGCGGGCACTCCCGGTGGCATATTCGTATCTACTGCTACCACAGGGTCATCCAACTGGAGGGCAGTTAATAATGGCCTGGCAGATTCCGCAATTTTTTCATTAGCTATTAGCGGCACAACTGTTTTTGCCGGCACAGATACTGCCGGAGTGTGGAAAAATTCATTATCAGGTATATTAGCATGCTTGCCTGTCATTAATGCATCATCTTCTACTGACATCTTTTGCGGAGATTCGGTAACGTTATCAAGCAGCAATGGTATCGGTTATTTTTGGAGCGACGGCGAAGCAACACAGAGCATTGTGGTTACTCAAGCAGGCAATTACTCATGCAATGTTACTACCGGATGTGGAAAGGTAACTTCAAACACAATTAGTGTAAATATAATTTTTACTAATGACTCAATTTCCGCAAGCGACACGACAACATTTTGCCAGGGTGATAGTGTGACGCTCATTGCAACTGCAAGCAGCCCTACCGGTTATTTATGGAGTGACGGAGAAACCACAAAGAGTATTGTGGTTTCAACAGCAGGTAATTATTCATGTAATGTTGCTACTAACTGCGGGCCGGTAAATACGAACTCGATAAATGTAACGGTTAACCAGCCGCCCACTGCTCCAACAATAAGTCCCGCCGGCGATTCGGTAACGCTTTGCCAGGGAGCAATGCTCACAGTCCCGTCTTGTTGGTTTTGCGCGCCGATCACTTCTTATTTGTGGAGCAATGGAGCAACAACGTCAAGCATCATGATTTCAACTCCGCAAATTGATTCTTTAACTATAACTGACGCAAATGGATGCCGGGCAACTTCGTCTCCAACCAATGTCACAACGGTTTTGCCAAGTCCACAAGCAATTATTACTTCAGGCGGCCTGACAACAGTATGTGACGGCGATTCTGTTGTGCTTACCTCAAATGCAGCAGCAAGCTACAGTTGGAATAATGGCGACACAACACAAAGCATAACTACCAGATCTTCAGATATATATTCAGTCACTGTTACAAATGCAAACGGGTGTTCTGCCACAAGCTCGCCAATGGATGTTACAGTATATTCAAATCCAATACCTCCTACTATACAACAATTTGATGATTCGCTTAAGTCAAGCGCTACAAAAGGTAATCAATGGTATTTGAATGGCAACTTAATGCCGGGAGATACAGGTCAGTATTACGTTGCTTCTCAAAACGGTATATATATGGTAGAGCGAACCAATGGCAATGGATGTTCTTCATTTTCTGCTCCTTTTAATTTCACTTATGTGTATGTTGGAATAGCTGATTTAGCAGATGGCAATTCATTTTCAATTTATCCCAACCCCGTCGGGAATCAGCTTACAGTTGTCATTGCGAGGAGCGGAGCGACGCGGCAATCCCTTGCTTTAGATATATATAATGTTCTCGGAGAAACGGTGCTTTCTTCCTCCCTCTCCGGCGTCTATCCCGATAATTTCGGGAGAGAGGGTCGGGGTGAGGCCCTTGATGTTTCCACTCTTCCCGCAGGAATGTATTTCCTTCAAATGAAAACGAAGGGCGCATTAGTTACTCAAAGATTTGTGAAAGAATAAAAAAACTGTCTTATTCCCCCTTGTGTGATAGATTTTGGTGCGTAGGAGAAGGAGGCAGGGGGATGTAATATTCAAAGCTTAAAATTTAAAAACCTAAAATATATATGAAAAAATTAATCTATTCTTTAATTGTAGTTGTTTTCTGCACATCTTCAGTCGTTGCTAAAACCATTACCTCTGCCAAAGCACAAACTGTAGCGACAAATTTCTATAAACAAAATGCCGGTGTGGAGGTGAGAACCGTGTCGCTTGCTTATACCGAAACATCTTCATCAGGCGAGGCTGTTTACTTTGTATTTAATATTATTCCGGTAGGAACTCCGCCAGGCAGGATGAATACCGGTGGTTTTGTTATCATCGTTGCTGATGATGCCCTGTACCCTGTTATCGGCTATTCTACCGAAGGATCATTTGTTGTTCCTTCACCCACTTCCAACTTTAGCTTTTGGATGCAGCAGCGCAAAAGCGAGATTGTTGCTAATAGGATACAAAACATTCAGGCTACAGCAGAAATCTCTTCCCAATGGACAGCTTATTTAAATAACCAGGCAATATCGTCACGGGTCTCAGGCGCTGTATTGCCTCTTCTTAAAACAACATGGGCTCAATATGCTCCATATAATGCTCTTTGCCCGGGCGGTTCCTTAACAGGTTGTGTTGCAACTACAATGTCTCAGATTATGAGATATTGGAAGTATCCTTCTCATGGAACAGGCTCAAGCTCTTACAGTTCCACCTATGGTACACTATCTGCAAGCTATGCCAATACTGCCTATAATTGGAATAACATGCCGGCCAACGTTACTTCAGTCAATAATGACGTAGCCACAATCATGTATCAGTGCGGCATCAGTGTCGAGATGATTTATAGCCCCGGCGCTAGTTCTTCTGCAGTCACAATTGATGATAACCCTGCTTGTTGTGCACAAATTTCATTCCCTGAATATTTCGGTTACGATTCAACTACCATCAAAGATTTATTGCGATCTGATTATTCTGACGCAGACTGGATCAATCTGATTGAATCCGATCTTAACGCTGGCCAGCCCCTCATGTATGAGGCTCATGACAGCACGCATGGTGGGCATGTTTGGGTTTGTGACGGCTATAATTCCACCAACATGCTGCACATGAATTGGGGCTGGGGTGGCACTTATAACGGCTACTATTCTGTTAATTCACTTAGTTCTGCTAATGCATTTAATTTTTCTTACAAACATAAAGTGCTTGCCGGCATTAAACCGAAAATCGCAGCAGGCATTCCTTCAATTTCCGCTGCTGAATCATTCTATATATATCCTAATCCTGCCTCTACTCAACTCACCATTCATACTCCGTCTTCTTTCACTGGTACAGCAACAGTTTCCATAATAAATGTGCTTGGGCAAGAAACACTCTCTTACTCCCTCTCCTTTGGAGAGGGTGGGGGTGAGGCCCTTGATGTTAGCAAGTTAGCTGCGGGAATTTATTTTGTTGAGGTCGTTGGTGAGAAGGAGAGATGGATGGAAAAGTTTGTGAAAGAATAAAATTAAGTTCAATGTTGCTCAGTTCAAAGTTCAACGCTGCGCGATAGTTTCCATTAGCATAAACCTTGAACTGAATAACTTTGAACTTTGAACAGAAATCATTTATTTCCCCAAAAACTCCCTGATGATTAGAAACTCTTTCTCCGGCTCTTCCACCTGCGGGTTGTGTCCTGATTTTTCGAACATCACAAACTGCGCCTGCGGACAATACTTCTTGTACTGCACTTCAAACTTAGGCACTGCAACTCGGTCATAACGCCCTGCAACAATGAGCACAGGCATCTTTAAATCCTTCAATTGTGTGCGGCAATCAAATTTTGCAACATCGCCGCCGATGATGAAGTCGCCATCATCGCCCACCATCTGGTAGTAAACTTTCATATTGAACTTGTTAGGGTACCCGGGATCGCGGCTTGGTCCTTTAAACTTGTCAGGATTGTAGGCGTACAGGAATCCGTAAGGCACTTCTCCGTATATATCAATGTGCTTCTGATCACTTGAATGAGCGCCATTGGCACGCACTTCCATCAGGCGTTCCCACACTTCAGGATAATTCTCTTTTATTTCATGGTTGCAGTTATCATCGTTTTCCTGCCACATCTCCCCGCTAAAGAAGCCATCGGCAATGATGAGATGCTTTACTGCATTAGGGTATTTAATAGCATAAGACTGCGCAACCAGGCTGCCATAAGAATGCCCAAGCACGTTGATCTTTTCATAACCTAATGCCTTGCGTATGCCTTCAATGTCTTCCACATCGCGGCTTATCGTGTATTCTGAAACGTTCTTTGCTGTGTCCGACTTTCCTCTTCCGAAGTTATCAATATATACGAGCGTACATACATCCTGCAAGGAATCGAAGCTATGCAAACCTACATGAGCGCCACCCGGTCCGCCGGAGATGAGAAACAACGGATCGCCTTTGCCAACAGTTTCAATCCAAAGGTTTGCTCCGTTCACTTTCACATAGCGGCCGGGAGGATGTTGGAAAGCGGGCTTCTGGGAAAAAGAGGAAGAAGAAATGGAAATAAACGCCAACAGGCATGTGATGAGTTTTTTTATCATTTCATTTATCAGATTTCTCAGCGTTCCTCTGCTAATTTTTCAGCGTCCTCTGCGGTTTTAAAAAATTTACCGCGGAGTGCGCAGAGCTTTAATAAGAGAGCCGCAGAAAGATTCATTTCGCAATTACATGTTTCTCCTGTACTGTCCACCCACTTCAAACAATGCATTTGTAATCTGTCCAAGTGAACAATACTTAGTTGCTTCCATTAAATGCTCAAACATGTTTTTGTTCTGTACTGCAGCGATCTGCAGGTTCTTTAGTATTGCATCCTTCTTGTCAGCATATCCCTTTTGCAATTCTTTCAGCATGGTGATCTGATATTCCTTTTCCTCTTCCGTTGCGCGAATCACTTCTCTCGGAACAACGGTGGGAGAACCTTTGCTTGATAAAAATGTATTGACGCCGATGATGGGGAACTGCCCGTTATGTTTTAATGTTTCATAGTACAAGCTTTCTTCCTGAATCTTACCACGCTGGTACATAGTTTCCATAGCGCCAAGCACACCGCCGCGTTCGTTGATGCGGTCAAACTCAGTCAGTACGGCTTCTTCAACAAGATCAGTCAGCTCTTCGATAATGAAAGAACCCTGAACGGGATTCTCATTTTTTGCAAGACCTAATTCATGATTGATAATGAGCTGTATTGCCATCGCCCTGCGAACACTCTCTTCAGTTGGAGTTGTAATCGCTTCATCATAAGCATTGGTGTGAAGTGAATTGCAGTTATCGTATATAGCGTACAAGGCCTGTAACGTAGTTCGTATGTCGTTGAAATCAATTTCCTGTGCATGCAATGAACGGCCGGAAGTCTGAATATGATACTTCAGCATCTGTGAACGCTCATCGGCTTTGTATTTAAGCTTCATTGCCTTCGCCCATATTCTGCGGGCAACCCTGCCAATAACGGCATATTCAGGATCAATACCATTGGAGAAAAAGAAGCTCAGGTTAGGTGCGAACTTATTAATGTCCATGCCCCGCGAGAGATAATATTCCACGTATGTAAACCCGTTTGACAAGGTGAGTGCAAGCTGCGTGACAGGGTTAGCGCCTGCTTCCGCAATGTGATAACCGCTGATGGAAACAGAATAGAAGTTGCGAACCTTATGGTCAATAAAGTATTGCTGTACATCTCCCATCAGGCGCAAAGAAAATTCCGTTGAGAAGATGCAGGTGTTCTGGGCCTGGTCTTCTTTTAGAATATCAGCTTGCACGGTGCCACGAACTTTATGCAAAGTGTCTTCCTTGATCTTTTTATATATATCGGCAGGCAGCACCTGGTCGCCCGTGATGCCAAGAAGCATCAGCCCTAATCCATCATTTCCTTTTGGAAGTTCTCCCTGGTAGGCAGGGCGCTTTACTTTCTTTGCCTTGTAAATATCTTCAATATTTTTTTCAACCTCTTTTTCTAATCCATGCTCTTTAATATATAGCTCGCATTGCTGATCAATAGCAGCGTTCATAAAGAACCCGGCAATGATGGAAGCAGGCCCGTTGATGGTCATGGAAACAGAAGTTCTCGGATCAGCAAGATTAAAGCCACTATACAGCTTCTTGGCATCATCAAGACAGCAAATGGAAACGCCACTGTTACCAATCTTACCATATATATCAGGACGATGATCGGGGTCTTGTCCATAAAGGGTAACACTGTCAAAAGCGGTGGACAAACGTTTGGCAGCCAAGTCAAGACTCACATAGTGAAACCTCCTGTTCGTTCTTTCAGGACCGCCTTCACCGGCAAACATTCTTGTAGGATCTTCTTCCGTGCGTTTGAAAGGATAAACACCTGCTGTATATGGAAACTCTCCCGGCACATTCTCCTGCAGGTTCCAGCGAAGTATGTCACCCCATCCTTTGTAACGTGGCGTTGCAATCTTCGGAATCTGCAAATGAGAAAGAGATTCCGAATGTGTTTTGATCTTTATTTCTTTATCACGAACTTTATATACATAAAATTCATCCGTGTAGGTTTTCTTTTTCTGTCCCCACTCTTCAATGATCTTTTTATTACGGCCGTCGAAAGTTCGTTCTGTTTCCTCGTAAACTTCTTGCAGCTTTTTTATCAATCTGTCTTTATCATCTGCTTTAGACTGATTAAGCGTTTCAATTGATATTTTTATTCCATATAGTTTGTCTGCAATATCACATTGCTCGCGTACCCACTCATCGTACTTCCTGTTATTCTCCGATATTTCGCTGAGGTAACGTGTTCTTGCAGGCGGGATGATGTATATCTTTTCAGACATCTCACCGGTAATCTCAAAGGAAGATTTGAAATTTGTTCCAAGCTTTTCATCCAGCTTATCAATGAGCGCGCGATATAAATGATTCATGCCGGGATCGTTGAACTGCGAGGCAATAGTTCCATAAACAGGAAGGGCATCATCACTCGTTTCCCACAATTGGTGATTACGCTTGAATTGCTTTTTGACATCGCGTAAAGCATCTAACGCACCACGTTTATCAAACTTGTTTAATGCGATGACATCAGCAAAATCGAGCATGTCAATCTTTTCAAGCTGAGTCGCTGCACCATAATCAGGCGTCATCACGTAAAGAGCAACATCAGAGTGATCTAATATTTCAGTATCACTTTGGCCAATGCCTGAAGTTTCAATAATGATGAGATCATACTCCGCAGCCTTCAATACATCAATAGCATCCTTCACATATTTGCTTAATGCAAGATTACTTTGCCTCGTGGCAAGCGAACGCATATATACATGAGGGTTGGTGATGGAATTCATCCGGATGCGGTCACCAAGCAAAGCTCCTCCTGTCTTGCGTTTGGAAGGATCAACAGAAACAATGGCAATGTTTTTATTTTTGAAGTCAATCAGAAATCTCCTTACCAGTTCGTCCACCAGCGATGATTTTCCCGCTCCGCCCGTTCCGGTTATTCCAAGCACAGGAATCTTATGCAGCTTAATTGACTTATCAAGAGTCAGGTGAATCTTTTTGAATTCATCCGGATTGTTTTCAGCGCAGGAGATTAAATGCCCGATTGCTTTCGGATTTTTCTTGGTGATCTCGTTTACTTCACCATTCAGATTTACCCCCGTTGCATAATCGCACTTTTGAAGCATGTCGTTTATCATTCCCTGCAAGCCCATGGATCTGCCATCGTCAGGAGAATATATACGGGTGATCCCGTACTTCTGCAATTCTTCAATTTCCTTCGGAAGGATAACTCCGCCTCCGCCTCCGAAAATCTTAATGCTGCCGCTTCCCTGTTCTTTCAACAGATCATACATGTACTTGAAATATTCCATGTGTCCGCCCTGGTAGCTCGTCATCGCTATGGCTTGTGCATCTTCCTGGATGGCACAGCTAACCACTTCCTGCACGCTGCGGTCATGCCCAAGGTGAATGACTTCCGCCCCGCTTGACTGGATAATGCGGCGCATGATATTAATGGCTGCATCGTGCCCGTCAAAAAGCGAAGCAGCGGTAACGATGCGGATTTTGTTTTTGGGCTTATAAACTTCGATTTTCTTCATTATGCTTTACTAACCTGCTTTGCAAAGATAAAATAAAGGAATTTAGTTTCATTTTTGCTTATAAATCAAATTCAGGTCATGGGTTGCATCTGAAAGTGTAAATCCATGCATAATCATTCAAATTCGAGAGATAACACGTCTCAAGTCAGCATGATTTATTCCCGAGCGTGCCATAAGTCTTCTTTGATCATGACAAGATTTTGTGAATTGTGCTTAATCCGTTGAAAAGTCAGACATAAGCTTTAAAAGGCTTTTCATGTCCTTTGCTTGATTAATACTAATCACCAACCAGTCATGTCCGTCACCTCAAAAATCATGTCTATTCTTTGAAAGGTTATGCATAGCTTTTGAAATTTTATGCATGACTTTTCAAAATCTTCGCATGACACGCCAGGTTCATACATAACCTTTGAGAGATCATGCATAATCACTGAAAGGTTATGCATAGAATTTATAGTTTTAAGCATCAAATTTCACTGGCTTCACATCACCACACGAGTTCAGACATAACCTTTTAAAATCTATGCATAAAATTTGAAGAAATAGAGATGGCCTTTGAAGTGTTAGACATAAAATTTGAAAGGATGTGATTGATTTTTGAGTGCTTATTAATGAAAAGAGCAGTTTTTTGGTTGATTTTATTGAATTTTATTGGAAAAAGTACAATTTACTACACAGCGTCAGTGCTTCCGGGTATTCAATAATTCTAACCGAGTGCCGAATATCTGCTACATTTGGGAAATATTCGGCACCTTTTAATAGAAATGGGGTTGATAATAAACTATTATGCGTCATGCTCGGCGACACTACTAATTACAATCTCTACTTATGAGTGCATACGAACCAAATAAACTTCTCAACTACAACGAAGACTCAATAATTGGAGAACTTAAACGAGTTTACATAAACTTCTTTAAGGACAAACAAATGACTCAAAGAGAATTTAATCTTCATTCAAGAGTAAGCAGTTACACAGTGATTAGACATTTTGGTACCTGGGATAATGCTTTAAAAAAAGCAGAAATACCTCTTTCTGTAAAAACAAGAAAAGCGAGAATATCCCTATTAGAAATAAAATCTGATTTAGAAAGAGTAAAAAATATTAATCAAGGCAACTATTTTTCTTATCTTTTTTACAAACAGAACGGAGGAAAGTATGATAAAAAGATTAAAAAACGTTTTGGTTGTGTTACTTGGGAGCAGCTATTAAAAAAGGAATTAGGAGTAAGCAAAGCAAAAAGAATAATAGTGTTAAAGCAGCAAAGACAATTTTTATCTCAAGACGAATTATTTAGTGAAATTAAAAAAGTATGGAACAAATTTGATAGAAGACCTACATATAATGAGTTTAGAGAGAATTCCCAAATTGGGATTTCTGTATTTGAAACGCGATTTGGTAAATGGACAATAGCTATAGAACAATTTTGTTTAAGCAATAAGAATTACAATAGTAACCCTACGGGTATGAGCTTTAAGGTGACGAAGGAATTGCTTATTCAAGATTTACAAAAAATAAAAGAGACTTATAACCCTGAAGCCTTAAAATTTAAAGATTACAAAAAATATGGTGGCAATTATACTAAAATGACATTCCTCAAATATTTTAGCAGTTGGAAAAGCGCATTGCAATCCGTAAATATTAAACCTGGCGGTGAATGGAACAAGTCGCCTGAAAAGGAATTGTTATTTGATGAACTGCAAAGGGTTTGGGAACATTTAGGAAGACAACCATTATATAAGGAATGGAATGAACTATCTAAATACTCCAGAGAGGTATATGACCGCAAATTTGGCGGCTGGAACAAAGCAATACACGCATTTATTGCGGATAGAGAAAAACCAGAGGAAGAAATAGTTATTAATAATTCAAAGACCGAAAATGAAATTCCAATTGACAATGTTGTAGAAATTGTTAATCCTGAAAATTCAAATATAGTCGAAACGATTATTATGAAAACACCAAGAAGTGTTCCTCCTAAATTAAGATTTAGAGTTTTTATGAGAGATCATTTTACTTGTCAATATTGCAAACGCACTAAAGAAGAGGACGGTGTAAAGTTACAAGCTGACCATATAATAGCTTATTCTAATGGAGGTGAAACAGTATTTGAAAATTTAATAACAGCTTGTTGGGATTGTAACATTGGAAAATCTAATATGACACTTTAATCTCAACTTCGTCGGGAGAATAGCACGACGCATAACATCGGATTCAGGCCGTCAGGAATCCCTTCCTGACGGTGTTTGAATAAAATATAAATGCGTCAGGTTTGGAAATCTGACGCCATAAGAATAGCCAAATGAATAAATAATATGATTATTGATACAATCCTGTCAATCAATAAATCGGTTTAATCACAGTTTAGACAGCTTCTTCAACACTTTCTTCGCCCTTGCACGAAAGCCTGCCGAAGCAAAAGGAAGCTGGGCTTCAATAGAAAGTATCAATTCATGTTTTAATTCCGGATACTTCTTGCAAATATTTCCAAGCACGGTCATTGAAAATACTTTTACAGCAATGGGTTCGCTTGCTGAATGAAGAAACTCAAAACAAATCTCTGTGAGCACTCCCTGCAGCTCTTCAGGAATATCCACATACTGAAGGACACGAAGGGTGTTTCTTTTCACAGCGACAGGAACATCGTTTTGAAGATTATATATGAGATCCTTTAAATGTTTGAGCAGAAACCTGGGATTGACTTTGCCGACATAACCCAATATCCCTGCTGCATGTTGTGTGACAAGATATTCATCTCCAAGAAAAAGTGCTACTAACTCATCAAATCTTTCCTGTTGAATGCGTACATACGTTTTGATCATGAACGTTTGCCGCTTTGATTGTTCCACTAGTAAGGCATCGCGAAGAGTTGTCATTTATATTTTGTTTTAAGGTAAAGTAAATACTTTTTGAAATCACCCTGAAACTTTTGCTTCATTTCCTTTTTCATTTCATCCTTTTGAGCATCATATCTTGTAAAGGAGAGAAACCAGGTGTTGTTTGGTAATTGTTTATCAGCGAAGCGTTTAAGATACTTTTCAGGGCGATGAAACTTTACCGTGTCAAGCGAAGAAATTATCTCTGAAATCATTTTTCTTTTCAAATCGCCCTTTTCTTTTTCAGGTGTTTGATCTGTAAAAGTATGATACAAAGAATCTAATTGAGCTGTGCCTTGCAGAAAGTGCCTCGTATAACTGTCGTAATCTTCTTTCTGCTGAAGATAGTCGAGAACTTGTTTGGGTATATACGGAGGTGTTTGAGCGCTGTCAATCTTTCCATATTTATGCTGAAGAAAAAGGATGGCTCCCTCTTCTCCTATAATGCTGGCGAGGTTTTCATTGAAGTCAACGTTGCTGGCAATATAAAGAGTGGCATGTGTCATTTCATGGATGATAAGCTCTGCAAGCTGTCCTTCGCTTCTTCGCAACATGCCGGAGAGAATCGGATCGCGAAACCAGCCTAATGTGCTCCATGCGCTCACAACTCCAAGGTCTGTGTCATAACCAAGGGCATCCAACTCCTTTTCTTTTTTCTTTCCCTTCTCAACATCAAAAAAGCCTTTGTACCCCACAGTACCAATAACGGGGAACTTCCACTCGTAAGGCTTAAGCTGGTATTTTTCAGCAGCCGTAAGCACCCATAAGACAGGCTTGCCATGTTGATCGAAGAATGTAGTATAATTTCTTGACGGCTTTAACCCAAGTGAATCAATGGCAAATTTCTTAACTTCTTCTATATATAATAGTTTGGCTTTAATGGAATCGTTTACTGCCGGGTCATTCAGCACTTCTTTGATGGGGCGTGCATTCCACACAATTTTCATTTGCCCGACGCCCTGACCTATTCCATACATCACCAGATTGCAGTTAAAGATGCAAAACAGCATTAGAATAATAAAAAAGATTTCTATGGCTCTTAGAAAATACCGGCACACGCTATTCAACATACCTGCAAAGATGAAGTTTGTTTGTACTATAACGGTTGTTAGTTGATAAATATTTTAACACCTTGCACCTTCCAATTTTATATACATCAGCTGAATGTTTTTCATCCTCTCCAAGGTTCTTGCATTTGTTACTCTCCCTGTCATTTGGCTGTTTGCGTTGCTTCTCCCGGCGCTCTTTTCAAAAGATCAAAAGAGGAGGAAGAAGATGCTCATTTGGGCAGTTGTTTTGTTTTATCTTTTCAGCAATTCATTTTTATTTGATGAGTGCATGCGGTTATGGGAAGTGCCTGCCATCAGTGAAAACAGCGTAACAGAGCCATACGATGCAGGAATTGTTTTAGGCGGCGTCATATCGTATGATCCGCGCATTGAACGTTTTCAATTCTTCAGGCAGGGGGATAGGCTTCAGCAAGCCGTGCTTCTTTATAAAAAAGGGAAGATCAAAAAGATTTTATTTAGCGGCGGTGCTGGCGCTCTCAGCGAACCGGAAAATAAGGAAGGGCCTCACGTAAGATCGTATCTTTTGGAAATCGGTATTCCTGAAACAGATATTTTAATTGAAGGAGAATCAAGAAATACGCGTCAGAACGCAGTAATGACGAAAGAGTTGCTGGACAAAAATTTTCATAACGGAAGGTTTTTGCTGATCACTTCAGCATCGCATGAAAAAAGAGCTGTAAAATGCTTTGAAAAAGCGGGCGTTCCCGTCACTCCCTATAGCACTGACCGCTACAGTGGACCAAGAAAACATGATTTCGATCACTTGTTTATTCCAAATGCCAGGGTGCTTTTCGATTGGGAGGGGCTGATACATGAGATCGTTGGGATATTCATATATAAGGTAGCGGGATATATCTGAGAAACAGGATTGGAAGAATGCAATCCTTTATTTCATTCTATTCATCATCCCCTTTATCCTTATTGCGCATAATGATGCTGATAGGAATGCCTGAAAAGTCGAAATGCTGACGGAGGTTGTTTTCAAGAAAGCGCCTGTAGCTTTCACTTACATACTGCGGATTGCTGCAAAAGAAACCAAAGTTAGGATTACGCCCGGGCAACTGCGTGATGTATTTAATCTTTACCGTCTTGCCTTTGAGAGCTGGTGGAGGTTTGTTTTCGATGATAGGAAGCAGGATTTTATTAAGCTGTGAGGTGGGAATGTGCTGCTGCTTGTTTTTATATACCTGCACGGCTATCTCCAATGTTTTATGCACACGCTGTTTGGTTAACACAGACGTAAAGATAATGGGCACATCATTGAAAGGCGCTATTTTTTTCTTTATATATTCCTCGTAATCTTTCGATGAGGAGGTGTCTTTCTCAATCAGATCCCATTTGTTTACGATAATAACCACCCCCTTTTTATTTACCTCGATGAGATGGAAAATGGCTAAGTCCTGCGCAAGCAAACCCTTTTCAGCATCAATCATAAAAAGACACACATCCGATTCTTCAATAGATCTCACCGAACGTAAAACAGAATAAAACTCAACATCTTCTCTCACCTTGGCTTTTCTGCGCAATCCTGCCGTGTCAACCAATAAAAAATCGTGGCCGTATTTACTATAGCGCTGGTGAATGGAATCCCGTGTTGTTCCTGCCACCGGAGTAACAATACTTCTGTCCTCTCCTGTCAGCATATTAAGCAAAGAAGATTTGCCAACATTGGGTTGTCCAACAATTGCAAACTTCGGCAGCCCTTCATACGGATCAACATGATCACGCGGGAACTCTTTAATTAATGCATCAAGCAATTCGCCGGTGCCGCTTCCGTTGATGGATGAAATGCAAAAAGGCTCTCCCAATCCGAACTTATAGAACTCTGCAGACTGACTGATGCGCTCATTGTTATCCACCTTATTCACAACCAATAGGACTTTCTTTTTCGATTTACGAAGAAGCCCGGCAACGGTATCATCCAAATCAGTAATGCCAATCTCCACATCCGTGACAAGCAAAATAACAGTCGCTTCTTCAATAGCCATCTCTACCTGCTTGCGGATCTCTTCCTCAAACACATCTTCCGAGCCGCGCACATAACCGCCTGTGTCAATGACAGAAAATTTCTTTCCTCCCCATTCAGCGAAGCCATAATGCCTGTCGCGCGTAACTCCGCTCTGCTCGTCAACAATAGCTTTGCGCGACTCTGTTAAACGGTTAAACAGGGTGCTCTTGCCTACATTAGGTCGTCCTACTATTGCAACGATATTTGACATGGGGAATGAAATAGTTTAAAGTTTAAGGTTTAAGGGGTAAAAACATTAAACCTTAAACCTACTTTGGCCTCAGACTTTAAAATAACATTTAAGTTAGCGAAGCCTGCGGCAAAAGTAACAATAAAGGGGTGAGGAGCAATTAAATCGGGGTTTGCATGCTTTTTTGCATGACAAGTTTATTAGACAGCTTATTCCTTCAAAAAACTTCTTTTTTAATTAGTAATTAAGTTCATTATGTCATACATTTGCCATAGATTATTGCCGGATGCTCCTGATTTTGACTGGAATTAGTAAAGAATAGCTGAAATCTTACAAAAGTCATTAATTGCTTAAATAAGGGATTAGTATGTGCTTGAAACTATCTATCTTTATGCTCGTAAGATTTGTACTTTAAACTTGAGCGAAGCGTAATGAAAAAAATACTGCTTGGAATCTTTGTTTGCATCAGCGTTAGCTGCCTGGCGCAAGATCCGGAGTTTACGCAATTTTATGCTAATCCGCTTTATCTTAATCCTGCTTTTGCAGGGTCTGCACGTTGTCCGCGCCTTTCATTAAATTACCGCAATCAGTGGCCTTCCATACAGGGAACTTTTGTTACTTACAGCGCCTCCTACGATCAGCATATTGATGCCATTGGCGGTGGTCTGGGTTTATTAGTTCTTAATGATCAGCAGGGGCAAGGGACGCTCACAACTACCAATATCAGCGCTATCTATTCTTACCAGCTTACTGTTACCCGTGAGTTTTCCATCATGATGGGCTTCCAGGGAACGTACGTTCAAAACAGTGTTGACTGGAGCAAGTTAACCTTTGGCGACCAGATTGATCCAAGGTATGGATTTATATATAACACCCGTGAAATCCAACCATCAACCAATAAAAGTCTCGTTGATTTTTCAGCCGGAATTCTTGCCTATAGCAATGTTATATATGGTGGTGTTGCGGTTAATCATATCACCCAGCCTGACGAAGCATTTTATACCAGGGTGGCAAGCCCGTTGCCTATGAAGATAACAGGTCATATAGGCGCTATGCTTCCGCTCGAAGACAGCAGGGACGGCTCCTACCTTTCTCCTAATATATTATACCAGCAGCAGCAGGACTTCCGCCAGCTTAATATCGGCATGTACTTAGCAAAATCTCCGTTGGTTGGCGGACTTTGGTATCGCACCGATAATCGCACCGGCGATGCAATAATTATTTTAATCGGCCTTCAGCAGGGTGTTTTCAAATTCGGTTACAGCTATGATGTTACGGTATCCAAGCTTGCCAGCGTTTCAGGCGGATCGCATGAGCTTTCCATGGGCATGCAGTTCACTTGTCATCCTAAGCGTAAAAGATTCAGGCCTGTTAAATGCCCGACATTTTAGCATTTATTTAAAATAATTTAAATTGCGCCACGTTTATACACTATTAAACCATTAAATAACTCGAAAATGAATATCACCATCATCAAGAGATTTGCATTTGCAGCTCTGTTACTTGCAGCCGCAGGATGTGCAAAGCCACACAGTGCAGTGACAGGTTGGAACTACAACGATCCTAAAAACGGAGGATTTGAAGTGCCTGACTATGGCGAGCAGGAAACCGGGCCTAACCTTATATTAATTGAAGGCGGCACGTTTGCGATGGGAAGAACGGAGCAGGATGTCACTATTGACTGGGATAATATTCCGCGCCGGGTTACGGTAAGTTCGTTCTATATGGATGAAACGGAAATTTCCAATGTTAACTATCGCGAATATCTTTATTGGACGGCGCGAGTTTATGGCGGCGATTATCCTGAAGTATATAACAAAGCGCTTCCTGATACATTGGTTTGGCGTCATCATCTTGGTTATCACGAGCCGCTGGTTGAGCTCTATCTTCGCCATCCTTCTTATGCTGATTACCCCGTTGTTGGTGTAAACTGGCTTCAGGCAAACGATTTTTGCGTCTGGAGAACGGACAGGGTGAACGAACAGATTCTTATTCGTGAAGGTATTCTTCGTGTGAATCCGAACCAGATTAATGAAGATAACTTTAATACCGATGCTTATCTTGCAGGGCAATACGAAGGCTTGGTGAAAAGTGATTTGACGGATCTTAATCCTAATTCAGGATCTGCAGGAACACGTAAGGTTAAAATTGAGGATGGAATATTCCTGCCTCGTTTCCGCCTCCCTACCGAAGCAGAATGGGAATATGCCGCTCTTGCCTACATCGGAAACACGCAGTTTGAAAGAGTAACAGGCAGAAAGCAATATCCCTGGAACGGACATATTACTCGAAATAAGGATGAGAAGAACAAAGGTGATATGATGGCTAACTTCAAACGTGGACGTGGTGACAACATGGGTACTGCGGGGCACCTGAATGATAACGCTGATATTCCGGCTCCTGTGCATTCTTATTGGCCAAACGATTATGGCTTATACTGCATGGCAGGTAACGTAAACGAATGGGTGATGGATGTTTATAGGGTATTATCGCCTGAAGATAATGCCGACTTCAACCCTTTCAGAGGAAACGTATATAAAACCCCACAGCGCGATGAAGAAGGTGCGATTGCAGAAAAAGACAGCTTAGGGCATATTATTTTACGTCCTGTTACCGAAGATGAAAACAAAGACAGAAGGAACTATACCAAATCAGATAATATCAACAAACTGGATGGTGATGAAGCAGAGTATGTTCAATATAATTACGGAGTGACTTCTTCGGTAAACGACAAAGCTCGCGTATATAAAGGCGGTTCATGGAAAGACCGTGCTTATTGGATGTCGCCCGGTGCAAGAAGGTATATGGATGAACAACAAAGAACGGATGACATCGGATTTCGTTGTGCCATGGCTCGTGTAGGAAGCCCGACAGGGTTTGGAAAGCACAAGAAATAATAAACAGTCAATGAATAAGTCATCCTAAAAGAGGCTGACGCATTTTCAGATTAAGTAATTTGTGACAAGACCGCCAAATCGTTTAAAGATTTGGCGGTCTTGTTTTTGTTATAAATTTCTTGTTACCTGGTTTTGTTTCTGCATTTGCTAACGAGAGCAAGAATGAGATTTTTTCACTCCTTCACAAATCTTTGCACCCATCTTCCTTTTTCATTCTGCACCAACACAAAATAAACGCCGGAAGGAAATGATGAAACATTTATCCCCGATTGTTGGATGTAGTGCTGCCGTGCAACCATGTCCACTGTCCAGCCTGTGCAGAAGAAGTAACAACGGATATATAAGAAGTAATTAGGTATAAAATGAATATTTTTTTCATCACATTAATTTGAAGTTATAGAACTAAAATCAAACGGACATCCTATCTTATTCCTTCACAAACCTCCCTATCAGCGTACCTCTTTCATCCCCCATAGGCACCCGGACAAAGTAAACACCGGCAGCAAGTTTTTTGACATTTATAACTGCTGTGTTGCTGTGGCTTACTCTCTCTTCCTGGACTATTTGCCCAAGCACATTATAAATATCTATAGACGTTTCTTTGGTAAGCCTCAAACCGCCAATCATCAACTGATCTCCTGCAGGATTGGGATAAATTGAAAAGGAATAATCACTTAGTAGTTCTGTTATTCCGACTCCGATTGTAGTGAAACTAAATGGAGCAGATGTCGAAGAGCATCCATTGCCATTCCTGAATTCAACTGTATATATTCCGCTTTGAGTTGGAACATAGAATTGCCCTGTTCCTCCGGAAATTATAGTTCCATTTAAATACCATTGATTGCCTGTTGCGTAGCTTGACTTAAGAGAATCATTAAATTGGTCTATGGTAGGATCAGGTGGAATTGAATATACTATAACTGTATCATTTGAAGAACTTGCCGAACATCCGTGAGGACTTGTTACAGTAACTGCATAGGTTCCCGTAGATTTGACAGTTATGCTTTGTGTACTATCTCTTGTAGTCCAGTAATTGCCACTTAATAAATTAGACGTTAGCGTAACAGAATCTCCTTCACAGACTTTTATTGTACCAAGCGGAGAAATAACCGGCTGAGGATTAGGATAAATAGTTGTGACTGTTGCTGATGAAGTTGCCGAACATCCATTATCATCTGTTACTGTTACAGAATAACTTTCTGGAGAAGAAACCGTGATACTTTGCGTTGTTTCTCCATCGCTCCAGAGATAAAAACTTCCGCCATCAGCAGAGAGCATTCCTCCCTGACAAATGGCTATTGAGGCACCTGCCGGAGTAATTGTGGCAACAGGCAGAGAGTTTACAGTTACCGTAATGGTGTTCGTAGTTATGATGCCACAACTCGTAGTTACATTACATGAATAATCGCTTGATGTTATAGCCACAATGCTCTGTGTGGTTTCCCCGTCACTCCACAGATAATCGCTTGCGTTATTGGCTGTCAGCGTTACACTACCCCTTTGACAAAATGTTGTGGCACCACCTGCTGAAATTGAATCAACTATAGCTACAGGAATTATGTTTGTTGTTATAGTTCCGCAACTCGTAGTAACATAGCATGAATAATCGCCTGCTGTTGTGACCACAATATTCTGGGAGGTTTCACCATCGCTCCATAAAAAACTGTTACCTACGCTATTTGATAAAGTTACTGACCCACCACAAAAAAAGCTTGTGCCTGAGGAAGCATGAATGACAGGAGCACATGCAACGATATCGGATAAACGACTTTTCCACACGCCCGCTGTATCAATTCCAGCAAAAACATTCGTTCCGCTTATAGCGAGTGAAGCAATATCCAAAACTGTCAAACCGTTATTAACCGCTGTCCAGTTAGACCCTATATCTGTTGATAAAAATACCCCACCGCTGTAAGACCCCGCAAAAATATTCGTTCCGCTTGCAGCTAATGAAGTAATATCCAAAGCTGTCAAACCGTTATTAACCATTGTCCAGGTTGAACCTGTATCTGAAGATAAAAATACACCGCCAGCATTTGTTCCTGCCAAAACATTTCCTCCGTTTACAACCAATGAAGAAACTTGAGTGCTTGAAAAGCCAAAATAAACCCGGTTCCAACTTGCCCCTGAATCGGTTGATAAAAATATTTGTAAATATTCACTTCCAGCAAAAACATTCGTTCCGCTTATGGCTAATGAAAAAATAGTCTGATCTGTCAAGCCGTTATTAACTGCAATCCAACTTCCGCCATTGTTGCTTGATAAAAATATCCCGCCACCGCTTGTTCCGGCGAAAATATTTGTTCCGCTTGTAGCTAATGAAGTAATATTCACAATTGTTAAACCATTATTTACCGCCGACCAGCTTCCGCCATTGTTGCTCGATAAAAACACACCGCTGTTAGCTGTACCTGCGAAAATATTCGTTCCGCTTATGGCTAACGAAGTAATATTTGAGTCTGACAAACCGTTATTAACAGCAGTCCAGGTTGTTCCTGAATCAGGAGATGAAAATACCCCGCCACCAGTTGTGCCTGCGAAAATGTTCGTTCCTCTTGCAGCAATGCATGTTATAGGATTACCATGTGGTCCATTGGTTTGCTGCCATTGGGCGTATGTAAAGCTTATACTGCTTGTAAATGCTAACAAACATAGAATAAGGTTTTTCATTTTAATTTTTAGGTTTAATTATGAAATTGGGATCAAGTTTGAAACCGGAGATTGCTTTCCCGAAATAATCGGGACAGGCTGTATTTCGCAATGACAAAAACTTCAATGAATATTTGTCATTCCTTTACAAATCTTTGGGTATCAATTCCAAGTTCCGTTTTTATTTGAAGAAAATAAATTCCAGGGGGAATAGTTGTGATGTTGACAGCCTCACCTCGACACTCTCCATGGGAGAGGGAGTAAGAGAGTACTTCCTGCCCAAGCACATTTATTATAGAAATTATTGCTTTCCCAGTTATACGGGAAGATGTGTATATAAAGAGTTGATTAGAAGCAGGATTGGGATAAAGAGAAATAGAGTTGTTAGCAGAAAATTCATTAATGCCAACATCATTGGCGATAGTAATACCTACTGAAATCTTGCAACCAAATTCATTTGTTACAGCCACATTATAATTGCCACCGTGAGTAACAATGAGGAAAGTATCCGTAGCACCCGGAATAAGTGTTGTACTATCATACCATTGATAAGAAGTATAACTTGGATCTGTGCTGCAAAACAAAGAATCATGATGCTGTGTTATTACAGGTGTTGTAGGAGAAACAAACGCATGGATATGATTGATAAAAGTAATTGTGTCGATGCCGCCTGTATTGGAGGCGATAAGCGTGGCATTAAAAGTACCCGGCGTATAATAACAAATGCCTTGCGGGTTTTGAACTGTACTTGAAGAAGGTGTGCCCCCTGGGAAACTCCATTGCCATGAAGTGGCATTTACGCTGAGATCGGTGTAATTAATGCAATCGCCGGAACAGAATGTAGAGTCACTTGACTGAAAATTAGCAATAGGCGACCCGGGAGGGCAGGTAGTAAACTTTATCAAATAAGAATCACCCCCACCACCAATAGTGTTCTGAAAACCGCCTGAAGCGATGCCAGTATCCTGATCAGTATTTGATGAAATATATACACTCGATGCTTTATAAGTAGCAAGACCACTCAAACCGACTTTTCCTTCCGGTCCTATACTATAATAAGTAGCGCAGAGGCGATTGCCGATAGCATCAAACTTGGCCAGGAACATCGAGTAACCGCCTCCTCCTCCTCCGTATAAAGAACCACGAAATCCGCCAGACGCTATATTGGTGAAGCTGTTCGTTATTCCTGCCATATATACACTTCCCTCTACGTCAGTGGCTACCTGCTCTCCATAATCATTTCCAGCACCACCATAGAATGTAGCCCAGATGCGGTTGCCATTGGCGTCAAATTTGACAAGGAAGGCATCATCTCCACCCCCTGTATTTCCTATCGTATCCTGAAACCCCTTGTAAGCGAGATTGGAAGAGCCATCGGTAACTCCACCCGTCAGATATACATTACCCGAAGCATCTGTTGCCGTGCCGGAGCCAAAAGAACTTGATGTTACCCCTCCGTAATACGTACCCCAGAGTCGGTTTCCATTAGCATTAAATTTTACAAGGAAGGCACTTTGATACACGCTGGTATCCTGAAACCCGCCAGAAGCGATGTTGTTGAGGCTCGTGGTGTACCCTGCCATATACACATCTCCTGAAGCATCCGTGGCAATGTTGGTATTAATACCTTCTTCACTTCCCGATTCTTCGTCCCCTGTGCCCCCATAATAAGTAGCCCAAAGGCGGTTGCCGTTGGCATCAAATTTTACAAGAAAGGCATCTGTGTTACCGCCACCATAACTATTCTGAAATCCACCTGACGCGATGAAGCCACTGCTGTCATTGGTACTTCCTGACATATACACATTACCCGCAGCATCGGTAGCTAAGCCTCGACACCATTCATCACCCAATCCGCCATAATAGGTAGCCCATAGGCGATTGCCGTTATAATCAAATTTCACAAGATAGGCATCAGAGTTTCCTCCTCCAAAGGTATTCTGAAACCCGCCAGAAGCGATGCCTGAGAGGCTGTTGGTACTTCCTGCCAGATACACATTTCCGGCAATGTCAATGGCAACAGAGTGACCATAATCAGTAGCGCCCCCTCCATAATAAGTAGCCCAGATGCGGGCACCACTGGCATCAAATTTTACAAGGAAAGCATCTCCCATCCCCCCTGTATAAGTATTTTGAAACCCATTGGCCGCTAAATCAAAGGAGCCGCTGTTAGTGGATCCTGCAAGATAAACATTTCCTGCAGCGTCCGTGGCGCAGCCGCCACCATACTCATTTCCAGGCCCACCGTAGTAGGTACCCCAAATACGGTTGTTTTGCGCTGAGGCAACTTGCGGAAAGAGTAATAATTTTAGAAATGTTGCTACGAAAACGAAGAGAAGTAGATTGTTTTTCATAAGATTTAAAGTTTAAGTTTTGATTTTACAATAAGATTACACCGATGGCTTCGACAGGCTCATCCGACCAGAGATTACAAGAGAGGCTATTCCAGTAGTACTAATCTTTTATTAAAAATTTTATTACCGCTTGATAACCTGATAATATATATACCTTGCGGCAGATGGTCAGATTTTGCATCAAAGCTGACTTGATATTTCCCCGGAAGCTGATTGCTGTTGACCATATTTTTTACCTGGTTTCCTATTGCATCCCAAACTTCAAGGCTCACACTTGATGCATTGACAAGGGTGTATGTGAACATCACTTTATCCTTGGAAGGATTAGGCTGCATGCTGAATGATACTATTGACTCAGATAATTCAATAAAGCCAAGAGGTATTTGCACAGTGTCAGTAGATACTGTGGGGCCGCATTGATTCCACGCATAGAGCCATACGATGTATGAACCAGATCCCGGAAATAAATGCGAAGCGGTAGAAGTGAGGGTAGTGGAGGACCCTGAACCGTCGTTCCACATCCACACGCATGAATCGGCAGTGGCGGCATTTGACTGAAATGTTACATTATTTCCATTTACTGAAAATGAGAAACCACCGGTTTCAAAGTTTCTCGCAGTTTGCTGAGAGAGTGTTATGGGCACAGCCACCCAATTATTGTTTTTGTCCTGTTCCAGGAAATGATTATCGGGGTCGGTAATAGATACTATATAATAATCACCATTGCATGTGCCAGCAGGAAGAATAATTCCCGGTGCATTTTCAGATTCATCATAGGTGTCAAGGTTACCAGGATATATTCCCTGATCAGTGCCACAGCCGCTAACGGTGCCGAAATCTGAGTTTGGTATATCGGCCTTATGTAAAACTTGACCAGTACTGTCCACACAATACCCACTGTTAAAATTGCAATCACCATTGTTAATAAGGCAGTAGCTTGTTTTAGTTTGCGAGCCAATGACGGGCCAGGTAGTAGCATCAGGATTAGGGGTTGATCTTCTTAAGGTATAGGAAGCCCAGTCATCTATATGCGTATGTCCATGATCTGTATCGTAATACATTAAGCCGGCAGGCCGATCGTAATAAGTCATTGTGTTTCCACTGCGATGATATATACGTTGATTTACCAGTCGCATGACCGGAGTACTGTCCGGACATAATGTATCAAGACAGGAAACAGGAGTAGTACCACAAAAGCAGCTATCAATGCCATGAACTTCTAACGGACCCCAACCGATATTCGGCGTAGAGTTACTGAAAACAATGTGCTCCGGTGATTCTGCATGATGCAATTGAATGTCCAAAGCGGAGGCGGTTAAATCAGGAAGCAAATCGCAGTCAATGGAAACTCCATCCGGACATTTACATCCATAAGGAGTTGAAGCAGAACATCCCCCATATATAGGATCAGGCGGAGGATTGTTGCCGAAGGTTATGCTGAAATAGTTGGCTGAACCGGTATCACTAAATACAAATAAATCCTTCACCATTAAACTCCAAGTACCATTTGGGTTTAACCCTTTATTGAACGCATTGATTGACTGAGCGGGATAATAAGAGCCAATGAATGGCGCAGCACCCTGGTATATCCAGCCATTCGCTGCATTTTCCTGAAAGCAGGTGCCGTAATAACCATCTCCGTTTCCACCTTTCTCATCAGCAAGCATAATAATGCTATCATTTGGAGCGCGCAACATGACTCGTAAATCCTGCACATTTGTGAAGCTAATATCAAGGCACACACTTAGTAAACCAAAAGAAGGGCTTGTTGAATCTATTAAACCTGAAACGTTAACGGGAATGTTTAACGTATCTCCATTTATAGGGATGGTATATAGGGTGTCGTTAGTAAATGCCTGCGCGAATGATAATAATGGTAAGAAGAAGAAAAAAGTAAAAAGTATTTTCATACCATTTTCGGAATAAGTGATTTGCTTGGGAGGAGGAATATTGACCGACATGAGCGAAGAGAGTCAATCGGATATGCGAAAAATGGGCTTACCTCAAAAGAAAAAATATATGAAAACAAGAGAGAAAAAAAGGATTGTGGATTTAATCCACAATCCCTTGCATCTCTTCCATAAAATGTCGTTAA
>PLYJ01000163.1 GCA_003151745.1 Bacteroidota bacterium | reverse complement strand
AACCGCAGGAGCCTTACCGTTTTTCCAAAGAAGAGGCAGAGGCAATCAAAGAAGCAAAGGCCCAGATTAAACGAGGGGAATCTTACACGCAGAAAGAGGTGGAAAAGAAAATGAAAAGCAGATTGAAATTTTGATTGTTTGGGATGGAAGAAGAAATCCGAAAGAAGTGATTAAGCTACTGAAGAATTAGCATAAAACACCGCTACGCAGATTTTTCAAACCTGCTTTTTTTAAGTGAAGATTTGGAATGAGAACTGAGGGATTATTTCTGTCGTATGCATTTTGGTTGTGATTGTTAACTTGTCTTTGTTAAAACCTCACCTCTATTATTTCGGTTTACAATAAATGCCATAAATTTTTCAGTAGCTCCGCTTCTGTGCCATTGATTGCAGTAAGGGCACTTATATAAAGATTGGCCTTTTTGAAAGGCTGCCTCCTTAGTGCAATATGCAGCTTTTACGGCGCACATTTTTTCTTTGCGCCTTTCATTACGAACCTGCTGTTGCAAAGCTTTATATTTATTTGCCATGACATGCTTGTACATTGAAATGGCTAAAAGGTGAACAGAGAAATTGAGCAAAATGAGGCTATTTCTTACAGTTTTGTTGTTCTATCATACCCACTTTAGGCGGAGTTTCTATTATGGGTATGTGTGTTTGCCAACTCCCGTTGCGTGTAATTTGAAATTCCACGCTTTATTATTTAAGACTGCCATGAATATTAAAGAAGACTTGTAGCAGCATTTTTCTGCCAAACAGCCAATGCCTTACCACCTCTTTTCACCTTTCAACCAACAAAATCTTCAAAAACACCACAATTCTTAAAGCAAGTGGATGTATTCCATCAAAGATTACCTATAACTAAATCGTGATTACCGGTAATCACATACTAGTTACCTTTCCCTATTGGGTGGTTACCGGTAAACTCGTAAAGGCTATCGGTCGTTTTGCTTTAGTTACCGGTAGTCATGAAATGGATACCTTTCCCTAATCGGTGGTTAAGGGTAATCACGCAATAGGCACCGTTCCCTATTCTGTAGTTACAGGTAATCACGTAATAGGTACCCATACCTATTTGATGGTTACCGGTAATCGCGTTTTAGTTATCAGCCTTTTTTGGGCGGGTGGTGACGGATGAGTGAGTGGGTCAGGGAGCCGGGGGGAAGTGAAATGCGGATAGCTTGTTTCTGTCTGCAATATGGTTTATAAGGCAGGGCAAGACAGATAAATGGCTACATCATTCCCAAAGGTTAAAATGTATGCTTCACTTCCTTTCCCATATCATGCCCATGGCATTCAAATGGTCAATAAACTCCTTTGGGTAAGTGGCGCGTCTTCCCGGCTTGCGGGTTTCATTAAGCCAGCCTGCGAGCGAGGCAAAATCCTTATGTTCCGCAGTGACATTAATATGACCATGTTTTTTATAAAAACTTTCGAGTTCCTGCAAACGCTTTTTTCTTACCAAGGTATGATTCACTTTGAAAACATAGTTAAAGCCCATCTCCTTCAATCTTTGCATTTGTTGTTCTGTTAATTTGCCCGCTTTATGTTGGTTTCTCAGATGTGTTTGCCATGCATACAGTGGGTTGCTGATAGGGATTTTTAAATGACCGTGCTCCTTCTTGTATTCTTGCAAAGCGATAAATTTCTTTTCAAAAATCTTACTGTTGCCCATCTTCCATACAAAACCAATGGCATCTAATTTATTAATGCGGTCACCAGGAAGAAGTCCTTTCTTGCGTCTTGCCCGTTGCCTTGAAACCCAGATATTTAGTGTCTTGTTCTCACCTGGAGTAACTTCGAGGTGCCCATTTTTCTTTTTGTAAGCAACTAATTCATTTAATCGTTCCTGCCAATCTCCATCAATATCCTTGGGTGCGAAGTCAAAACCAATCGCTTCCATTCTTTTGATTTTATCCTTTTCTAAAATGCCTTCACGATAATTTCCTCGCTGATGTTGTGCCCACCTGTTTAATAATCGAAATTCGCTATTGTTGTGGGGGACATTGCAATGACCAAATTTGCTTTTGAATTCCTCCAGGCTTTTGAACCACTTGTTCCATGCTTCATCAAGAAGTTCAAAAACAAAACCGATTTTCTTCAGTTTGTTAACGCGGGATTTTTCTAATTTCCCTTTACGATGGATAGACCTCTGGTTATGCGCCCAGCCAGCCAGGAGGGCATATTCTTTTTTACGATGAGGAATGTTTAAATCGCCGTGCTCCTTTTTAAATTCAACCAGCAAAAGATAATTTCTTTCCCAGTCTTCCTCCAGCTTATTATTGAAGCTGAATCCGATGGCCTTTAGCCTGTTGATTCTTTCATGGTCTAATTTACTTTCGCGAAAACGACCTCTTTGTGTATTTACCCATCCGTATAAAGAGTCATATTCTTTAACTCTATAAGGGATCATAAAATCTCCATGTTCCTTTTTATATTCCACCAGCCTGCGGAAATTATTTTCCCAATCTTCCTCAATGGGATTAAAAACAACTCCGATAGCCTTTAACTTATTGATCCTTTCGGCACTCAATTGACCTTTGTTGTATCTTCCTCGTTGGTATTGTAACCAGGTAGCTAAGAAAGTGTCCTTGCTTTGCTTTGTGAGGTTAATATGCCCGTTTTTATTCTTGTATTCAACCAGCATCCTATAATTTTTATCCCACAATTCATCTAATTGAATAAAGTTTACCCCAAGCGCTTTTAACTTATTCCACTTTTCTTCTGTTAATGTGCCTTCTTTGTGCTCTTGCCGCTGCCTGTCAAACCAGGATCTCAATAAACAAAGTTCACGGTTAGCACCTATGCGTGGAATTTTAAAATGACCATGTTCATTCTTAAATTCTGCGAGCTGATTATACTTTTTTTCCCAGACTTCATCTTTAAAGAGGTAGTCAAAAAGCCCCATGCTTTTCAAAATATTGAATTTATCGGCGGATAAGTTGCCGCGCCTGTGTTTCTTTAATTGGCCATTAATCCAATTGAATAACTGACGATTTCTACTCTTCAGCAAACTGTAATCTTCGTATTTAGCTTTGTGTTCCTTGAGCTCCTTTAAATTTTTTTTCCATTCAATTTCTTCAATAGGGCTAAAGTTGAATCCTAATTTTTTCAGCTTGCCGGTTTTCTCCATGTCTAACCTGCCACGAAGAAAATCTCTTCTTGCCTGGAGTGTCCATTCATATAAAGGTTTGTTTTCCTCTCTTTCAATCTGGCAATGACCGTGTTTTTCCTTATAAGCAGCAAGCAGTTGGAAATTCTGTGCCCAGACATCTTCATCAGGCTGGTAATCCCATTTTACACCCAGCTTATCTAATCTTTCCTTTTGATCTTCGTTTAAGTGATTGTAAAAATATCTTTTGCGTTGCTGTCTGAGCCAAAAATATAACGGCTTATCTTCCTCCCACTCCCTTGGTACCACGCAGTGTCCAAACCGCTTCTTATATGCCTCCAGCCGTTCAAACATTTCCTCCCAGTTGTCGAGCTTGAATTCGATTTGGCCGAACATTTCTGTAATCTCCCTCACCTCATCATTCACATTAAAGCGAGGGCAGCGGTCTTCAAGACTCTCTTCACTCCGTCGGTCCAACAGCTCCTTTCTTGCAAAGTCAAGGTCGTACATAAAGTCATGGGTGCGTATGGCTTTGAAGTTGTTTACAAAATCAAAGATGACGGGGCGCTCATTGCCGCCCACTTTGAGGCAACGCCCAATCTGCTGATAAAAGATATTGGGGCTTTCCGTGGGGCGCAGCAGCATCACTCCATTCACCTCGTTCACATGCAATCCTTCATTGAGCATATCAATGGAGAAGAGGAGGTGGAGATGATCCTTAGAAGTTTCATTTTTAAATGCTTCAAGTTGCTCATCGCTCTGCGCTTCTTTGGAATGAACGATGTAGCTTTTAACAGCGATGTCGTCCATGGCTTCTTTAAACCATTTCTTCACCATGGGTTCCATTTCATTCAGATGCGCCTCGTCCTTGCAGAAGATGATGAACTTGCGCATGTTTTTACGCAAATGTTTTTTAAGCACATGTGGAATGCCGCGGCTTCTTTCCCAATCAATGTGGATGGTATCCAGATCAAGCAGAAGCTTCCTTTTTGTTTCCTCGTTCCTGCGTGAACCGGCAATCCGCTCTCTCATGCTGCTGATCTCCTCTGACAAGGTATATAGAGCGCATACGTATTTGGGCATGGGCAGTATGTTGCGGACTATTGCCTGCGCAAGGCTCAGGTTTTCGGCCACATGCCCCTGGAAAAGCTCCATGCTCATGTCGCGTCCGTTGTCGAGATAGCGGATGGGCGTGGCAGAGGTTCCAAACTTGAAAGTTTGGGGATATGCGCCCAGGATGTCCTGCACGCCACGCCCCCATTCTTCTGCACCGCAACGATGAAATTCATCGAGCACAATCATCTTTGGTTTCAGGTCGTTGATTTCCGCAACAGTAAGGTTCATGCTTCTTGCATACGTCATGAATTCAATCTTATTTGCATCGCCCGGCAAGTCGGTTTCCCAGCGTATATGTTCTTTGATCTGGTCAATGATATAATAGGATGGAGCCATCACCAGTCTTTTTTCACCCGCGAAGTCCTGAAGCAACCGTGCAATGAGGTAGCTCTTGCCTGTGCCTGTTGCCTGCACCACAGCAACGCCTTTGGCATGTGTCATCATCTTTCGCACCTTCTTATAGGTTTGCTTATTGTGTGCGAATAGCTGTATGCGTGGCTCCTGCACTTTATCCTTGCTGTAATGGTTTATCAGTTCTTCCATACTGCTCCAGTCCTGCAGCAGGAGGTTATACTTTTCCAGCCGTTCTGCTTTTTCTTCAAATCCATGGACTGACAGGAGACAAAACTGTGAGCAATTATATACAGGGCCTATGTTATTTTCAAAATCAATCAGTTCATGACGGGCCTCATCATAAGTGAGCGCTTTAGATTTGAGAATAAATTTAATTATCAGGATAATGGTATCGGGCTGATGCGGGTCAGAGAGGAGTAGTGACTTGTGGTTTCTTGCGCCGGTATGAAAAGCAACCGTCCATCCATTGCCTTTAAATAACTCGGATAGGTAAGTAATAGCAACTTCTTCACCGGCATTTTCCAGCTCCTTTTTAACATTTGAGCTTTTTAAACGGAGCAAGCGCCTCACTTCTTCATGCAAAGTAGTTGTTGACGGAACAGCAGAATGAGCAATGGAATTATTCATATAGCAGATGGATGTGATTCATTAATAGTAGATATTAAGCATATAACGCTTTTTTAGATAAAATGTTTATAAAATGGAACATAAATCACACGGATTAGACTGATTGCACGGATTAAATCTGTTTTTATCAGTTCGTCCGTATCATCCGTGTTCTATTCATTTAAAAGGGTAAAATTTATTTTTCAGGAATTAAAATAAACTTAAACAATGCTCGTTAAGGGTATCTTAACAGATAAATCATGATGAAATTATGCTTATTTATTCAAATAGCTTAGAGTATGAATTGATTTGATCATTTTAACTGTTTTTAAAAACTTTGGGGATAATTAAATAACTTTGAGCAAAATTTTAATACGCATGACGGGCAAGATAAAGTTTTTACTTCTTTCTTTCTTTGTTCTTCTTTTCACTAATAGCATTCTTGCAAAGGATGGTATCGGCCAGCCTGTGCATCGTCAGATAAAATGGGGTGAACCGGTCACTAATAACATCGGAAAAAGTGCAGTAAAGGTGCTGCGGTTTGAAGGGGGCTTTTATGACATTAATGATATTCCGAAATATATAGAACGTTTTCCTTTAACAAACGCTGTCTCCGGCTTAAGTGCAGAACTCAGCGGTGTGCAATATGAAGTTCTTAAAGAGGGAGCGCTGATAAAGAATGCAGGCAAAATAGGCAAGGACATAATTATAAAAACCGAGCTGGTTATTGAAAAGAAAAATGCTTTTGTTCAAATTTCATTTATTCCCATCCGGAAAAATGCATCGGGCAGCGTGTTTGAAAAGGTGGTTTCCTTTGATGTAACAATTTCCTCGCAGCCTTCAGGTGCAGCAAGGCGTATGGAAGCAAGGTATTACGCTCCTGCTTCGATGCTTGCAACAGGCACATGGTATAAACTCGGCGTAGTGAATGATGGTATATACAAGCTCACATATCAGAACCTGAAAGATCTCGGCATTAATGTGGATGGCATAAACCCACAGAATCTTAGAATATATGGCAACGGAGGCGGGATGCTTCCTTTTGCCAACTACCTTCCAAGATTTGATGATTTGCAGGAGAACGCCATTTTCTTCCAGGGTGGAAACAACGGGAAATTCAACCCTACTGACTACGTTCTTTTTTATGGTGAAGGTCCAACGCGATGGCAGCACAGCGCCAGCGATAATCATTATCACCACCAGGTGAACTGGTATTCTGATACGACTTATTATTTTATCAATGCCGATATGGGGGCCGGTAAAAGAATACAATCGCAATCATCTACCTCCTCTTCTGCTACGGAAACAGTGACCACCTTTGATGACTATGCTTATCATGAATTAGATGCTGAAAACTGGCTTAAGTCAGGCAGACATTGGTACGGAGAGGTGTTTGATGACGTAAATAATTCATTTAGCTTTCAATTTAGTTTTCCTAACCATGTGGTTTCGGATTCAATCTATATGCAATCCGATGTGTGGGCGCGCTCAATTAATCTCAGCAGCAGCTTTACTCTTTCTGCTAACGGCGGTTTTCTCCTGTCGGAAGGAGTACCTCCTGTGTCTGATGATCCTTTTGGCACCTTCGCTTATCCATGTTCTTCCGGCACCTCCATTAATTTTATTTCAAACAGCGATCTTCTTAATGTAAATTTAAAATATAATCCCAATCTTGGTAATCCGCAGGGGCAGGGATGGCTCAACTACCTTGAGCTTAACGTTCAACGCTCGCTTGCAATGGCCTCCAATGCCGGCCAGCTTCAATTTAGAAATGCGTCCATCACCGGTGCGGGAAAGATTGCCGAATATAGTTTGGGAGGAGCAACATCGTCAACGCAGGTATGGGAAATCACCGATCCGTTGAATATTTCAAATGTTGTGCCTGAAAGTAATGCAGGAGGAATATTTAACTTTCGATTGCCTGCAGATTCGATACGGGAGTTCATCTCTTTTAATGGCACGGTTTATTATTCTCCTTCTCTTACAGGGAAGATTGATAACCAAAACCTACACGGACTTGCGCAAACTGATATGATTATTGTGGCTCATCCTAATTTTATGAGCGCTGCTTTGCGCCTTGCGCAATTTCACCGCGATCATGATAAAATGACGGTGCTGGTAGTAACCCCCCAGCAGATATATAATGAATATTCTTCCGGCAAGCAGGATGTTACTGCCATTCGTGATTTTATGAAAATGTTTTATGACCGGTCAACCAGCAGCAGCACTCTTCCGAAATACCTTTTACTGTTTGGCAGAGGATCGTATGATCCTAAATACCGCACGCCCGGCAATACGAATTATATTGTTTGCTATGAATCCGATGTCTCCAATGATCCTACTACATCCTATATGTCGGATGATTTCTTTACTTTTCTTGACAGCACGGAAGGTGACTGGGAAAACGGCTCAACCAATTTAATGGATATGAGCGTGGGAAGATTGCCCGCCAAAACAGCCACGGAAGCAGAAGCCATGGTTGATAAAATAATTCATTATGCTACTCCGGGCACTTTTTCAAACGGGCAGATATGCAGTAACGGTGCATCTTCCAGCTTGGGTGACTGGCGTAATAGTGTTGCCTTTGTTTGCGATCAGGGAGATAATGATATACACTTCCTGCAGTCTGAAACGATAGATACATATGTGGACACTAACTACCGGGATTATAACATTGATAAAATGTACACAGATTCATACAAACAGGTAGCCACTCCGGGCGGAGATCGCTTTCCTGATTGTGAGGCTGCAATCGTGCAGCGCGTTCAACGCGGAGCATTACTGATTAACTACATCGGGCACGGTGGTCCTGTGGGCTGGTCAGCATCACGAATACTGGAGGTTGCTGACATAACAGGGTGGACCAATTACAACGTTCTTCCGGCTTTTATGACAGCCACCTGTGAATTCAGCACGGCGGATGATCCATCCATCACATCGGCAGGAGAACTTGTGTTGTTAAATCCACAGGGAGGAGGAATAGCGCTTTTCACTACTTGCAGGCTGGCATATTCAGAGGCAAACTTTGAGCTGGGGCAGAAGTTTTATACGCATTTCTTTAACCCCATCGGCAACCGCATGCCTCGCATGGGTGAAATATGCATGTTAACTAAAAATGAATACTCCAGCGAACAGACCCGTAACTTCCTTTTGCTTGGCGATCCTGCTTTAACCCTTGCGTATCCAAAATGGAATGTGACTACTACTACTATCAATGGCAGCCCGGTTACTGCCACGTCCATACCTGATACTATAAAGGCGCTGCAGAAAGTTACCATTGGCGGTTTTGTGAACGATGGTAAGGGAAAGAAACTCTCCAATTTTAACGGGGTGATCTATCCCACGGTGTATGATAAAGCAACGACTTTTTATACCCTTGCAAATAATCCATCCGTCAGCTATGTTGCTCCTTTTAAGCTTCAGAAAAGTATTTTATATAAAGGTGCAGTAAGTGTTGTAAACGGAGAATTCAGTTTCACCTTTGTTGTGCCTAAAGATATTTCTTACCAATATGGTTTTGGACGTTTAAGTTACTATGCTGATGACCAGACCGTGGATGCAAGCGGATATTTTGAAAACTTCATCATAGGGGGGGCTAATTCAAAAGCTGTGATAAGCACCAAGGGGCCAAGCGTAAAATTATATATGAATGATACCACTTTTGTCTATGGAGGACTTACAGATCAAAATCCCTCCTTATATGCCAGAATTTCAGACTCCAGTGGTGTTAGTACCGTTGGCAATGGAATAGGTCATGATATTACAGCGCAGCTCGATAATGACAACACGAAGATTTATGTGTTAAACGATTATTACCAGGCTGATCTTAACAGCTATCAGTCGGGGAAAGTTATCTATGCCTTTTCGGGATTAACTGATGGAACACATACAATTACTTTTAAAGTATGGGATGTTTACAACAATTCAACTGAAGCAAGGCTTGAATTTGTGGTATCATCCTCTACCAAGCTTGAATTGACTCATGTGTTAAACTATCCCAATCCTTTTACCACTAACACCAGGTTCTTCTTCGAACATAACAAACCTTGCATGCCTTTTGTGGTTCTCATCCAAATTTATACTGTTTCGGGCAAGCTTGTCAAAACCATTCGTACCGATACAGAATGTAACGGGTACCGGTCGGACAGCATAGAATGGGATGGATTGGATGATTTTGGCGATAAAATTGGCCGCGGTGTGTATGTTTACCACCTTAAAGTGCATGCCGCAGATGGTTCCGAAGCTGATAAATTTGAAAAACTGGTAGTATTAAGGTAACTGCTAAAACTATTTAAACTTGTCCTCGTATATTTGTCGTTATCTAAAAACTAAAAAATGACCCTTTTAATGAAGAAATTAGTTCTATGCCTGGTTGGATTCAGTATGTTAATGCATGAATCATTTGCACAAAATAAACTATCAGCCATGCAAAAGGACTCGCTGGCAGGTACTATCAATACCATAACCACTGCAGTTCCTTTCTTATTAATTGCTCCCGATTCAAGAGCAGGCGGCATGGGTGATGTCGGTGCAGCAACAACACCCGATGCCAACTCCATACATTGGAATCCTGCCAAGCTTGCTTTCATTGAAGACGACATTGGTTTTTCTGTTTCATATACACCATGGTTGAGAGCTTTGGTTAATGATATTAACCTGGCCTATCTTTCAGCATATAAAAAGCTGAAAGATGATCAAACGATTGCCATGTCATTGCTCTATTTCTCACTAGGCAATATCACATTCACGGATATATACGGAAACACAACAGGACAATTTAACCCGAATGAATTTGCTATTGACGCTGCTTATTCCAGAAAGCTTGGCGAAGATTTTTCAGGTGGCCTCGCGCTGCGTTATATCTATTCCAACCTTACTGGCGGATATGGTGTATCAAACACTACCTCTCATGCCGGTACATCTGTTGCCGCTGACATTTCAGTTTACTACAAGCATGAAATTCAGATTTCAGGAAAGAAAACGATGTGGTCATCCGGAGCTGATATATCAAACATAGGAGCAAAAATGTCTTACACCAACACTGGAACGCAGGACTTTATTCCAACTAATCTCCGAATCGGATCTGCTCTTACCACCGATCTCGATGAATACAACCGCTTTACTTTCACGTTAGATGCTAACAAGCTATTGGTGCCTACTCCTCCTGTGTACCTGAGAAACGTTTCCGGAGGAGATAGCCTTGATGCTAATGGTAATCAAATTATCCTTGCCGGTAAAGATCCAAATGTAGGTGTTCCCACAGGCATGATCCAGTCATTCAGTGATGCACCTGGAGGCGCTACTGAACAGTGGAGAGAATGGACATGGTCAGCCGGTTTGGAATATTGGTACGACAAGCAATTTGCCATTCGTGCCGGTTATTTTCACGAAGCAGCTACAAAGGGTAATCGCCAGTATTTTACCGTCGGAGCAGGATTAAAATATAATGTATTCGGCCTCGACTTTGCCTATCTCATTCCGACACAGCAACGTAATCCGCTTGAAAACACTTTGCGATTTACTCTTATTTTCGATTTCGCCGGTTTGAAAAAAGAAAACCAGGACAAGGATAAGACAGAATAATTGAGAATTATAAATTATGGATTATGAATTGAGCACATTTATAATACATAATTTATAATTTCCATGAGAATAGGTTTCGGATTTGATGTACACAAGCTTAGTGACGAAAAAGATTTTTGGTTAGGAGGAATAAAACTCGAACACACCAAAGGCGCTGTCGGTCACTCAGATGCTGACGTAATGATTCATGCTATATGCGATGCTTTGCTCGGAGCAGCTAACCTTGGCGACATCGGAATTCATTTTCCTGATACTTCTGCCGAATACAAAAACATTGACAGTAAGCTTTTACTGAAAAAGGTTGTTCAGCTCATTGCGGAAAGAAAATACTCCATCGGCAATATTGATGTTACGCTATGCTTGCAGCAGCCTAAAATAAAGGATCACATCATGGCAATGAAAAAAGCATTGTGTGCTGTGATGCAAATTCCTGAAAACGATCTCTCCATCAAGGCAACAACTACAGAAAAACTTGGGTATATAGGAAGAGAAGAAGGCATAAGCTGCTATGCAGTTGCTCTCATAAAAGGGGAATAAGGATATATAGGTATAAAGGAATCTTTTTTCCTTATTCCATTATTACCCCATTCCCTCATTTCCATTTCCCAATTTATTGTACTTTCGCTGCCCCTTTCCATGCCCGGGTGGCGGAATTGGTAGACGCGTTGGTCTCAAAAACCAATAATCGCAAGGTTGTGCGGGTTCGATTCCCGCCTCGGGTACAAAGATTGGACAACTTCAAGTTATCGGGAGGTTATCCTTTTAGCTTTGCAATTCTATTTCGAATAATTTATCCGATAGAAAATAAACCTATGATTCCTTTTAACAAGCCTTATCTGACAGGCAAGGAAACTGCATATATCAATGAAACACTTAACAGCAGGCATTTTTCCGGCAACGGAATATTTACTAAAAAATGCCAGGCATACTTTGAACAACATTACGGATTTAAAAAAGCATTGCTGACTACCTCCTGCACGGACGCCTTAGAAATGTGCGCCATGCTTGCTGATATAAATCAGGGCGATGAAGTGATCATGCCATCGTTCACATTTGTTTCAACGCCACTGGCTTTTGTGAGGCAGGGTGCGAAGATTGTTTTTGTGGATAGTCGTTCGGATAATCCCAATATAGATGCTGACAAAATTGAAGCGCTGGTAACCAAGAAAACAAAGGCCATCGTGGTCGTTCATTATGCCGGTGTTGCCTGTGATATGGATAAGATTATGACATTAGCAAAAAAGCATAATCTCTTAGTAATCGAAGATGCAGCCCAATCCATTGATTCTTATTACAAGGGCAAACCATTGGGATCCATTGGTCATCTTGCTGCTTTTTCATTTCATGAAACAAAAAATATTACTTCCGGTGAAGGCGGACTGCTTGCAATAAATGATGAGCGCTTTATTAACCGTTCCGAAATTATTTGGGAAAAAGGAACGAACAGGGCTGAGTTCTATCGCGGAAAAATAAATAAATACGGATGGGTTGACACCGGTTCATCTTTCTTGCCTGCTGAAATGGTTGCAGCGTTTCTTTGGGCGCAGCTTGAAAGCCTCGAAGACATACAAACGAAACGAAAAAAAATATGGGAGCGATATTATTCAGTCCTTAAAAGCCGGAGTGAAAAGAAAGGAATACGAATCTTTGATGTTCCGGATTATGCAACACAAAATGGTCACATGTTTTATTTGGTTTGTAAAAACGTAGAGCAACGAACTTCACTCATGAAACATTTAAAAGAAAATAATATTGACACCGTTTTTCATTATTTAAGCCTGCATTTGAGTCAATATTACAAGGACAAACATGATGGAAGAGCGTTGCCGTATTCCGATCTCTATACGGATTGTTTAGTGAGGTTGCCAATGTTTAATGAACTAACTATTCAAGAAGTGGATTTTATTACAAGTAAAATAATGGAAGCTCCTTTGAAGTAGGCGTTGCGACTAAAAGCATGAAGCTCAAACCGCACTTACCGCTACATTTGCGCTCTACTTAAGGGTTTAATCCTTAACTTTGCACAATTTTATTACGAAATAAATCAATCAGAATGGAAAGAAAGACCGATGTGTTAGATAATGTAACCATCAAATTCGCCGGCGATTCCGGTGATGGCATGCAGCTGACAGGCACACAATTCACCAACACAGCCGCACTATTCGGCAATGACCTAAGCACATTTCCCGATTTCCCCGCCGAGATTCGCGCCCCGCAAGGCACGCTGGCAGGTGTTTCCGGCTATCAATTACATTTCGGAAGCGTGGAAATATTCACGCCCGGCGATCATTGCGATGTGCTTGTAGTGATGAATGCAGCTGCATTGAAAGCTAACTTAAGCAACCTGAGAAAAGGCGGAATCATCATCGCCAATACCGATGGCTTCGATCCCAAGAACCTCCGTCTTGCAGGCATTGCAGACGGAAAGAGCGCTCTCGAAGACGGATCGCTTGAAGGATATAACGTCATTAAGATAGACGTGACCAAGATGACTCGCGCTGCCCTGACGGAATCAGGCTTGGGAAACAAAGAAATTGACCGTGCCAAGAATATGTTTGTGCTGGGCTTCCTCTACTGGATGTATAGCCGCGACATGGATCATACCATTAAGTTCCTTACAGAAAAATTCGGAAATAAACCTGACATTCTTGAGGCAAATATAAAAGTGCTGAAAGCAGGTTATAACTTTGCTGAGACGCGCGAAGAATCTTCATCCCGCTATTCTGTAGGCCCTGCAAAGCTTCCTCCCGGCACCTATCGCAACATGATGGGCAATCAAGCCACAGCATTGGGTTTGATCGCTGCAGCACAAAAATCAGGATTGCCATTATTTTACGGCACCTACCCGATCACTCCTGCTTCAGATATTTTACATGAGTTATCTAAGCATAAAAACTTTGGTGTAAAAACATTCCAGGCAGAAGATGAGATTGCTGCCATCTGCTCCGTAATAGGTGCGAGCTTTGGCGGATCGCTTGGAGTAACTGCTTCATCAGGTCCCGGCATTGCATTGAAAGGTGAAGCCATGGGGCTTGCAGTCATGCTCGAAATTCCATTGATCATTTGCAACGTGCAACGCGGCGGCCCGTCCACAGGCCTTCCGACAAAAACAGAACAGAGCGACCTGATGCAGGCTATATATGGCCGAAACGGTGAATGTCCTATGCCTGTCGTAGCTGCGGCAACACCTTCCGATTGCTTCAACATGGTTTTTGAAGCATGCAGGATTGCTCTTGAGTTTATGACACCCGTTATTTTCCTTTCCGACGGATATATAGCCAATGGCGCAGAGCCATGGATTTTTCCAAAGGCAAGTGATCTGAAAGAAATAAAAGTTTCCTTTTTGAAGGAGAAAAATGCAGGAGATAAGTTCCTTCCATATAAGCGTGATGAAAAGCTTTCGCGCCCTTGGGCTATTCCCGGCACAAAGGGATTAGAGCATCGTATCGGAGGATTAGAAAAACAACATGAAACAGGCAACATCTCCTATGATCCTAAGAACCACGAGTTCATGGTGCACCTCAGAGATGCAAAAGTGGAAAAGGTTGCTGACTATATTCCTGAACAAACGATTGAAGTTGGTAACAACAAAGGAAAGCTGCTCGTTCTTGGATGGGGCTCCACCTATGGCGCAATAAAGAGTGCAGTTTTAAGAGCAAGGATGAAAGGATACGATGTATCTCATGCTCATATTCGTTATCTCAAGCCATTCCCTAAGAATCTTGGAGAGGTGCTTTACAATTTCGAAACTGTATTGATCCCTGAAATGAATACCGGTCAGCTCATTAAAATCATTCGTGATAAATATTTGATCCCTGCCATTGGTTTGAATAAGATACAAGGAATGCCTTTCAGCGCTGAAGAAATTGACGCTAAGATTGAAGAAATGTTGAAATAAATTAAGAAAATGGAAGCTACTAAAACAACACCCGAAAAGTTTACAGCTAAAGATTTAGTCACCGACCAGGAAGTGCGCTGGTGCCCTGGCTGCGGCGATTATTCTATATTAAAGCAGGCTCAGAATGTTATTCCCGAACTGGGCATTGCAAGAGAAAACATCGTGTTCATCTCCGGCATTGGCTGCTCCTCACGCTTTCCTTATTATATGGAAACATTTGGCATGCACAGCATACATGGCCGTGCTACTGCAGTTGCAAGCGGATTGAAAGCAACACGTCCTGACCTGAGTGTATGGATAGTTACCGGTGACGGTGATGCATTATCAATCGGCGGCAACCATCTTATTCATTTGCTGAGAAGAAATTTCAATCTCAATATTTTACTTTTCAATAATGAGATTTATGGATTAACGAAAGGACAATATTCTCCGACGTCGCATGAAGGAGCTGTAACCAAAAGCACGCCGATGGGCTCTGTTGATCATCCGTTTAACCCGATTGCCTTGTGCATGGGTGCTGATGCAACATTCGTTGCGCGCACAATGGATCGCGATCCGAAACATCAGAAGGAGATTCTCACAAAAGCAAATAGTCACAAAGGCGCTTCCTTTGTTGAGATTTACCAGAACTGCAATGTGTTCAATGACGGCGCTTTTGAAATCTTTACAGAAAAATCTACCAAGAAGCTGGAAACCTTGTTCATGGAAGAAGGCAAGCCGCTTCTGTTTGGCGAGACAAGCGATAAAGGAATTAAGCTCGATGGATTTACTCCTGTCATTGTAAACATAAACGATGGCGTTTCAGCAAATGACTTGTGGATACACGATGAACGCGATCGTGTGAAGGCAGGCATTCTATCCCGCTTCTTCGATAATCCGAAAAATCCAAATCACCTGCCACGACCATTTGGTGTTTTCTATGTAGAAGAAAGATTCTGTTACGAAGACAAAATGGAAGAGCAGATCAAAGAGATGACTGCCAAAAAAGGTCCCGGAAACTTAGATGCTCTTTTGAAGGGCCGCGAAACCTGGACGGTGAACTAAAAGAAAAAGGGATTCAAATTGAATCCCTTTTTTATTATCAATTCACCTGCAACTGGTCGGCTGCAGTATTTATTTTCCAGCCTCCGTGCAATTAAACATCCAGTTGATGCCATACTTATCCGTGCAGCTTCCAAAGTAAGCACCCCAAAACATATCCTGCAGCTCCATGGTGATTTTTCCTCCTGCAGAAATAGCGTCATACAAGCGTTTGGTTTCTGCTCTTGTTTCAGGCTCCAGGTTGATGTGTATGTTGTTGCCGTATTCCACTTTCAATCCCATGCTTTCAGGCGCATCCGTTGCCATCAGGACATGTCCTCCCAAAATAGTAAGCTCTGCATGAATGATTAATTTTTTGTCTGCTTCGCTCAATGGCGGCATGCCTGCTGGAAGAGCAGCATCGCCAAAACGCTGCAGCCCTCCGCCTGTAAACTCACCTTTGAAAACCTTTTTGTAAAAGTTGAATGCCTCCTCCGTGTTACCGAGGAAGTTGAGATACGTGGTTACTCTTGCCTTATTACTTGTCTTCATCTCTTTCCGGATTTTGAATCCTGTGTTCAGGTAATGCTCCAGGTTGCCGAGACCTGACGTGAAGCCTTCCTCGAAGCGCATTTGAATAATCGTTTCAAGGTCCTTTACGCTTTCAAATGAAATCTCCACCAGCATTTTCGTTCCTGAGTCAGCAGCCTGGAATTCAATCTTCCATTTCATTTTCGGCATGTCATTATTCAGCTTGCCATTTTCATCACAAAAAGACGCTGTTGTCTGAAAACGTTTGCCGGGAACTATGGAACTAAATTCAACCTTGCTCCAATGCTTTGAATTATCAGGCCCCACCATGGCATACAGCCAGTGGCCGCCATCCCTGAAATCCATCTTCTTCGTTTCTGCTCGCCATGGATTGGGCGCCCACCATTGATCCAGCAGTTTGCTTTCCGTCCACGCTCTCCACACTTGCTCCGGAGTGGCATCAAAATGCCTGGTGACTGTCATTTTTTTGTTTGGCAAATCTTTCGCGATTTGCACTTCATTCTTTGCCATGTTATTTAGTTTTTAATTGTTTTAATACACTGTCTAATTTATCAAATCGCTGCTCCCATATCCTGCGGAATTGTTCCAGCCACTTGTCAATTTCTTTCATTTTCTTCGGATTGAACTGATAATAAATTTCCCTTCCATGCTGTTGCTGCTCTACTACCTTGCATTCAGCCAGTATCTGTATGTGCTTTGATATGGCCTGCCGGCTGCTGTCGAAGTGCTCTGCAATGGCATTCGGCGTCATGGCCTGCAAGGCAATTAAGCTCAGAATGGCGCGCCTGGTCGGGTCGGCAATAGCATGAAATATATCTCTTCTCATTTTTTATTTCTTTAATCAGCAACTAATCGGTTGCAAATATACGTGCAATCATTCGGTTGCGCAAGTTTTTTTGAAAATATTTTTCAATAGAGGCATTTCAAAGGAGGAATATTATTCTTTGAGACCGTAAATCGCCTCCACAAACTGGGGAGGTATTCCTCTCTTAAAGAGCCTACGGGTTGCAAAACATAGTTGCAGTGAAACACATCCAATTCACTGAAACATTTAACAATGGCTTTGATGAATACGATCAATCCATTGAAGCTTTAGATGAATTCGTTGATGAAAATTAAAGTTCCATTGAAGTAAACAACAAATGCTTTGAAGGATTCAATTAAGGTATTGAAGGAAATAATGAATGGATTGAAACATTTAACAGATGAATGGATGAAAACTGTGAAAGGATTGAAGGTTTTATCAATTTCATTGGAGGAAATGACAAATTGATTGACGCTTTTCATAAATGCATCAATGAAAATTGCAAATTCATGGAAGAATTGCTGATGCTTTCCGCCGTCGTTTGGAAGACCTCCGTTGTCATTTCCTGATTTTTCCATTTTTTTCCAGATTTTTCCGCTTCCGGAATTTAGGTTTAGGGAAAGCATGGCTGTAATTTTGTTTTCATAATTAAAATGAGCCACGGATTCACAGTTTTTATTCGCTAAATTGATTTTTAATCTGTGAATCTGTGGCGGTCTTAAGAAATATAAATACAATCATACATCGGTAGCGTCATAGGTGAAATGCTCCGTTTTCTGTGATGTTAACGCGAATCGAATGTTAAACGGAGCAATTAATTAAATAAATAAAGTTATGAATAAACCTATCATTTCAATCGGTCTAAGACCACGCCAGTATGCAGGGCTTATCAGCCTTGGCAACAGGCTGGTAGTTAAGCTTTCGAGCAACCCGCATTTCCCATCACCCGCTGTTTCGCTGCTGAATTTGCAGGCGGCAGTTGACAACGTTGAAGCAGCGCTTGCCCTGTGGGCTCCTGTTGGCGGCCATGGTTCGCGCAGTGACCTCCTCGATTTGATTGACAAATCGCTGACGCTGCATAACCTCATCAAAGCTGAAGGAGAATATGTGCAGAGCATGGCACTCATTCTTGCAGGCAATGATTATTCCGACATGGCAGCCATCATAGCCACCAGCGGCTTTGCAATGAAAAAAGTCAAAACACCGCAAGGGCTGCTGCCCGCACCGGATGGCTTAAGGAAAGTGGTTGCATCCAACCTCAATCCCAATCAGGTGAAACTCAGATGGAAGAAACCCCTTGACGTGGCGCGCAGGAATGTGTATCTATATAGGGTGTTAAGAGCAACAACTGCCAACATCGCCAATGCCGTACAGATTGCCACCACCAGCCGCATTTCCTACATTGACAATAACGAAACGGGCAGCGTACAAACGTACACTTATTGGATTGTTCCTGTCAACAATGTCGGTGATGGCGCTGTGTCTGATGCAGTGACTGTTAGTGTGCTGGGTATGTAATAGGTCAGGTGATAGATGATGAGGTTGGTTCAAGCTATATCCTGATGAGTACTGGGGAAGGGGTTATCTTATTTTGAAACAATCAGCTTTTGACGGTCTGCCGGGTTGTTATTTTCTCCAACAACGTAGTAGCGGCCATTGCTTATGGTTTCGTTAGAGGCCGTAAAGTTGTTTGCATTGTTCAACTGAACTGTGCGGATGGCCTTACCCTTTTTATCCAGTATGGTATAGCTTCCCTCCACGTTGGAGAGCACAGTAAAGCGGTCTTTGCCCTGATTCGGAAACATGTAGAGGATGCGCCGGGTTGAAGCAGCTTCCGCCACTGTCGTTTGCATGCTTATGCAGGAGGACGTTTCAGAACAGGTGTTATCTGTTACGATAACGGCATAATCACCTTTGGAAAGGGGCGTGAAGCTTTGACGGGTTTCACCCGATATATATATATTACCGTTGTTACAGTCCACCCATTGATAGGTTGCAGCAGCCTGGTTGGCTGTTATGGTAGCGCCGCTAACAGTAGTGGTAGCATCCAACGGCGGCTTCACAACAGACGGTACCGCTATGCGTTTTGATATGCAGCCACGATAGCTGGCATCCACGTAGAAGGTGTCTGTGCGGGCAACGATGAACGTTGGAGTAAAATACAATGTGCCGTATGAAATCGTTGCTGTATCCTTGTCATTGGCATGCCATCTCACCATTCCCGCACTTGCCTTTGCACCTAATAGATTCTGTCCATGTCCGCAGCGAAAGCCGGGAGTTATGCTCAGGATACCCGGGTAAGGATTTACAACGACCTTTACAGGCGCCGATGAAGCGCTGCATCCATTGGCATCCGATACGGTAACTGTAAATTCATTTGCCCGGTTTGCAGTGATAGCGCTGTTGGTACCTCCAGTAGACCAATGAACAGACGGGGCAGCAGTGGTAACAGATAACTGAATGCTTTGGCCTTCACACAATTCTGTTGCTCCCGAGGCATGAATAACAGGCTTTGCAGGTAATACACTTACGGTAGCAATAACCGCAGCTCTTTTTGAAATGCAGCCGCCATCGTTAGCCGCTACATAATACGTAGTGGTGGATGAAATAGCAGGAGTGGTGAATGAAGCTCCTTTTGCGAGTGATTTACCGCCCGTTGCAGCAGTATACCAGCTTAACGTGCCTGCACTGCCCTTTGCAGCTAAACGTACTGCACCTTTGCCGCAGCGTGAAGACCCCACGGACTCTTTTATGCGCTATGCTTTAGCATTGGAATATGTTCGTTTAGATAAACCAAAGGATGCAATTGCCCTGCTGGAAGAAGTACTGAAACAAAACGCCGATTATCTTCCTTCCTATTACCAGCTTGGAAAATTATATGAAAAAAGTTCCCGCCATGCCGACGCTTTAAAGATTTATGCTGACGGAATGCGTGTAGCGCGGCAGCAAAAAGATCTGCACACATTAAGCGAGCTGCAGGGCGCTTATGAAATGATGAGTGGAGAAGAATAACGCGTACCCGCGGCGGAAATCGAACCCGCACTTCCTCAGCGGAAACAGTCATTGACGGACCAAATGAATTCATTGATATAAACCACCAATTCATTGGTGAAAACGGCAATTATATTGATACCTTTATCTATTCATTGATGAACCCGGTAGATGGATTGAAGCTTCTATAAAACCCATAGGCGAAAATGACAATTTTATTGATGCTTTTCACATGTTCATTGACAAATATCCCAAATTGATTGACGCTTTTACCAAATTCAGCAATGAACATGGCACATGTATTGACGCTTTTATGAAATTCATCCATGAATATTGCAAATTGATTAATGCTAATATTAAACTCAACCACGATAGATAAAATTTGTAGAATGTCAGGTAAATCAATTCAAAGTTGTCCAAACGGAGAGAGGCACATATTCAAAGTATACATTCATGTTCCAGGAACAAGGAATACAAGAAGATCAAAAATATTGGATACAAGAGATGTTCAAGAAGCAGTAAAGCAAGCGATTGAATTTTCGCAAGAAGTAAAACAAGAAACAAGGAAAAATAAAAACGAAAAAAGGGTAACAAGCACAAACATGGAATGGGACAAAAACATTCCACGCCTTTTTATTCATGCGGCTGCTCACTATGTAAGCTGGCTTCGTGGTGAAAATGTGCCGGAACACCATGCAAAGCACATAAGGAGTATTGCACACGTCAAAGATGTTCAAAGAGCCATTGAAATGTTTACCGCATGCATGCAAAGAAATGGTTTCAATATGAAGGAAGTTACCATGGAACAGATCAGCGATGATATGGTCAGAATTTTTCACGCGTATCTCATAAAGGAAAAAAGATATAACAACAGAACCTATAATAAATACGTGGGTCATTTAACCTCTATGTTCACATGGTTTCCAAAAGAATTTTCTGTTCCCATAAATAATTACTTTGAAAAAGCGGAAAGAAGGGATACTCATAATAGTAATCCACTGTCAATTACTTGCGAAAAATTTACGGAGATACTAAAAGTAACTAATTCTAAAAACGGTGTAAAAGTATATCCAAATGGAGAAAAGAGATACCTCTATCGAGACTACCTCATTCCAGCTTGGCGTTTAGGCTTAGAGACCGGCAGAAGGCGTGAGGAAATCATAAGTATGAAGTTCAATGACATCATTGAAGACAAGGATGAAACTAAATGTTTGCGGGTTGAAGATTTGAAAGTGAACCGGATAAAAAACAGAAGCAAGGAAGAAGATAAAAATTATAACTACGTTCCAATAACCGCTTCCCTCTGGGATTTGCTTCAGGAGCAGGGCTATGAAAAATACAAGGGGACTGATACCTACATTCTTGCTCCAGAGATTAAAAATAATCGCCTACGGTCAATGGCAGATTCTATTAGCAAAGGATTCAGCCATTATTATGACCAATTAGGAACAGGGAATAAATTAACCTTCAAGTCTCTTAGGAAAACATATATAACGAGTTTATCCTTGTTCATGAATAATGCTAAATCAATAACAGGACACAGTGGCGATGAGGTTATAAACCGGCACTATATAGACAAGCAGGCAATAGCAAAAGCTGCCCAGGGCTTTAGCGTATTCAGAAAAGAGAGTGAAAGAAATGAAATGCTGTCCAATATCAGAAATGCTAAATCAGAAAAAAAAACAGAAAAGGAGATTGAGTAATGAAATCAAATACTAAGTATCCAGTATCCTTAGATCGAGTTAGGAACGTAACGTTCCGCCAAAGTCATTTGGACTACGGGCATAACATTGTTAGTCGTTTCCGCATTGATGGAAGCAAAGAAGTCATAGGACATGTCTATACAGAAGTTGACGGAGAGGAAATAAAATATATTTCAACTAATCGCAGAGGAAAAGAAATATTTTCTCCTTCAACTGATTTTACCGCCATAGAGAAGAAATTTGATAGATATGCTCATCTGATCGCTTTACAGGAAAGAATAAAAGAAAATTACAAGGAACCATTAATAACTAATAATCATTCATCTCTAAATTCAAATCTTATGAAATCTAACAATCCAGAACAAAATCAAAGAAAAGTAAATCAACTAATTTTTGCTGAATATGAAAAAACCGCCGGAGATGGCCATTTCATAACCGTCGTGGATTCTTACCGCAACGTCATTGGTAGAATTCATAAAAGCTACAACGATGAGGCAAAAAAATATGAGTACGCTGCCTTTGATCATAAAGGAAGCCTCATGGCTCAAAAAGATAAGTTATGGGAACTCAAAAAAGAATTTATAAATAACAGAGAGCCTCTTTTAGAGCAGGCGCATCAAAGACGAATCGCTAATAAAGAGGAATCAAAAGAAAAGCTAATAGAAACATTAAATGAAGTACCTCAACAGACTCAGAAAGCTACAAGAGTTGAGGAAAGAAAAAAGGAAACTGAAATGGTACGTCATGGAAAGGAGAAAGAAAATTTGAAAACGCGCGATAAGTTCGCTACAAAAAATCTTGGGAAAGATACTAAGCAAGAACGAGAACAAGAATTGACCGACCTACGGAACGACCATCAAGATGAAAGAGGAGATATAGAGATGGAACGATAAAACGCTGAAAGTTGCTGTTCAATTGACCCTGAAAACAATTTATAACCGTCAATCTGAGCGTAATACGAGCAAGAATCAGCCGATCTAATTTTGTGGCAATGAAAATTACAATGAAACTTATTATTAACTAATATTAAATCCTTATATACAATGAAAAATAAACTAACGAATACTGCTACAGGATATTCTGATCCTGCCATTGAAAGGCTGATTCATGAAAGAAATGTTGAAATAAACGAGTCAGTAGAAATAGATGCAAGGCATTTTGGAGAGCAGAACCGTCCCGCACTTTCCGGAGACAAGATTTCAAATTTTACCAATGGGTACAAAACCAGCTATGAGCGGTTGGATGCTGAAGCATCTAAACGTTTGCTTGCAACTTCTCATTTTCAAGAAGCAAAAATTGATTATGAGGTTTATAAGCAAAAAAAAGTGAATATCGATACAGAAGCCATCCGGATGGATGGTGAAAATAAAAATGATAAACATCGCCTTGGAAATTTTAATCCCGGCAGTTTGCATGCACGAATCATTTGGGCTTTTGTCATTACAATTATCATCATGATAGGTGAAATTATTTTTAATGCAAAAGCCTTCCAGGTAACAGGTGAAAATATGCTGTTCGCTCTTATTCTCTCCCTCTCAGTTTCGTTTGCCGTTATGATAGCCTCCCATCTCGCCTCCTTCCTTTATAAAACGGCAAAAAATGCTTTCCAGAGAAGGCTCATTATTGCATTATCACTTTTCGCAGTAACAGGGATTTTCCTGACACTGGCTTTTTTCAGGTCATGGTATCTGGCAAGCCAGGATGTATTTATCAGCCCCGTTTATTTTGTCATCATCAACTTATTCTTTTTCACAGTCACCGCATTGTTTTCATTCTTTGTTCTTCCCACCTGGCAAGAAATAAAGCAGAATGATATCAATCTCAAGCTTTTTAAAGCTATAAACAAACGGACTACTGAAATTGAGCGGCTTAAAAAAGAATCTGAGCATTTGACGAAGGTTATGGCAGAAAGTACAAAACATTGTTCTTTGGTTGTTGATTATGCCAAGCACATTTCTAATACCATCCGCAAAATGTACTTGGAATCAGTGGGAAAATTTAAGCAAATAAATAACGCTTGTCGGCAAGACCGCAAGACGCCTGATTGTTTTTCTGATGAAATTCCTGAATTAGATATACATAATATCACAATTAATTTTATTCCTACTAACCAAAAACCTTAAAATGAAAATAATTATGACTACCATACTTCTTCTTTGTGCAGTAATCCTAATGGTTGCTTTCACTTACAAAAATCCACCTACAACAGACATTGATATTCTTAGAGATATTACCGATAAGCATCTCGCACAGCCGGACGCCACTACAATTCTGCCATTCTATAATTTGGTCGGTGAAGAGAAATGGCACGGAGGAATTTTCCGTTTCGCCAACCTGAGTGACGTGAGCTATAATCCGGCTTTTGAATTAACCATTGATCCTGCAAACCCGTGGCTTTCAAACCAACTTGCAAGGGACAAGCAAATTCAAAAATTCAGGGATTCTGTTTCGACAGTGCTTGCCGATGCCCAAAAAGAGACCATCGGCAAAGAAAATTCTTCCCTTTATTTGCCTATTGCACGCGAACTCAACAGACTAAGTGGAAGCACGGCGCAACGGCGTATCTTGATTATATATAGTGATCTTATGGAGAATGACCTGGATTTTTCTCTGTATGGGAAAGATCAGTTAGGGTTAATTCAATTAAATCCGGATTCATTAACAAAAACTTTTGAAGAAAAAGAGCCTTTGAATCAGCTTACCGGTATCGAAGTATATTTCATCTATCAGGCTGCTGATGCGGAACAAGACAGGGAATACAGCATAGTTTCAGAATTCTACAAGAACATGCTTGAAAGCAAAGGCGCAACCGTTCATATTGCTGCGAATCTATTAAACTAAAAAACGTCAACCATGAAAAACCGACTTCCGTTTTTTCCGCGTCTTGCTGTACGAATTGGCTATACCATACTATGGGCGTGCCTACGTTTTATTGAAGTGCTATTCGGAGTCTTTGCTAAATGGCTTAAGAAAAAAATAAACAAACCATTCTAAATCTATGAATCTTATCGAACAACTTTTTGAAATATTCTTTAAGCTTCTTGAAAATGGCTTAAAATATTTTCTTGAATTATCTAAAGATGTTATTTCCGCTACTCCAAGAAGAAATAAGGAATTTCAAGCTGACTTTGCTTCAGCGGGTATCTTGCTTTCATCACGGCAAGAAGGATTTTGTCTTACCGGAAGAAGGAACTTATCCATAAAGGATTCCTACCAAAATGCCCTTATTGTCGGTGGCACGGGTGTTGGAAAATCAAGTGTGGTACTTATCCCTTCCCTCTATACAATGTCTTCAAGCTTTATCGTCCACGATCCTTCAGGAGAACTTCTTTCTAAAAGCGGCGGATACTTGCAACAAAAAAATTACGAAGTAAAAGTGCTCAACTTTGCAAATGCCGAGGTCTCTGCCGGTTATAATCCGCTCTCTCGGACAAAGAATTCTTCTGATATTCAAAAAGTCGCTTCAATGCTCATTAAAGGGGCGCTCGGTGAATCTGCGAAAGATCCATTTTGGACTCTTCAATCTATAGCATTACTTACCATCCTTATTACCATTCTCAAAAAGCAAGACGAGCAATACCAAAACTTATTCAATGTGCGACATCTTCTCAATCAACTCGGCAGCGATCCCGAAGCTGTTGATTCGCTTTTTAGCCGCGATGCGGATGACACACTCTTTGCAGAATACAAGAGCTTTTTATCTTATGATGATAAAGTTATCAGCGGAGTCATCGCCTCTTGCAAGGCAGCACTACAAATATTTAGTGATGATTTTGTGGCACAGGTAACTTCACTCGATACCATAAATTTTCAAAGTTTTCGAGATAAGCCAACGGCTTTGTTTATTCAAAATTCAGTTGCCGACCAAAAATATTACAGCCCTCTTAGCTCTCTTTTCTTCGAGCAATTTTTCTCCTTTGCTCTATGACGTTTTCCAAAAGAAGGGGAACAGGATATTTTTCTTCTCATTGACGAGGCTTCTTCACTAAACCTGCCAACCTTACCCCTTGCTGTGGCCAATGTGAGAAAGCATTGCGCCGGAATTATGCTTTTAGTGCAGGACACCTCTCAACTGGTGCATCACTATGGCAAGTATGATGCAGATGCCATTAAATCCAATTGCTTTGCCAAAATGTATTTCACAGGGCAGTCTCTTGAAACAACGAAGGAATTGGAAGCGACACTTGGCCGCTTCGAATACGAAGATGAGAATGGCAAAAAAGTGGTGCGTAGTTTGATGACCAACGACGAAATTCGTACCCTTAGCTCAGATCGTGCTCTGCTTGTCTGTGGCAACCATCCTCCCATTATGGCAAAGCTGAAACCTTACTATAAAAGGCCTCTTTATCGGGATTACAGCATGTTTCCTGTAGAGGAAATGCACAATGAAATTCGGAATAATCAGATTCCGATCTTACCCCTTACTCATCTAAAAGTTGCCGTTTGATGCGAAAGCGATCTAATAACGGAATGTGGCAGTATTTAGAAGCTGTCGGAGTTCTTGAAAAGGGAACTGATGCAGAAATTAAAGCTGCTAAGAAGGCATATTGGAAAAAATATTTTTTGATTTACAAGCAAAAACAAAGAAGCACTAAGAGGGAATACACCATAATTTTTTCAAATGAAACAGGGGAGCATAATAGAATTACTCTTGCTTCCAAACGGCACAACATGAGCGTTACTGCATTCATCCATTTAGCTGCGCTTGCCTATATAGACAGAACTTACATCGTTCCAGACAGGATGCAGGTGGCAAGATTAGAGCAACTCCTCTCTGATTGTCTCAACGAAATCAAAACCATCGTTAAGCCTAAAGAAAGGTATTTTTGGGAACGGGAGAAAAAGCTGGACGCGATAGAAAAGCGAATTGAAAAATTGGAAGTCCAAATCAACGAGGTTTTCAAAAATCCTCCTTTGCATACTTCCCATGATCATCAAAATCAAGGCTCATAAGAGGCCTGTTTTTAAAAGAATCATTGAATACATGATGAATAACAAAGACCGTCTTTTTGATAAAGACGGGCAAAGCTTTGCCATCACCTATAACCTGAAAGGAAACAGCATTAACGAGTGGGAAAAACAGTATAAATCAAATGAACTGTGCCGTCAGCGCAAAAGGAAGGACAGTGTTCTTCTTACCCACGAGATTCTTTCTTGGCATCGTGATGATACAAAAAATATCACACTTGACAAGATGGAAGAAATGGCAACGGAATATATCAGGCAAAGAAACCCAAAAGGATTGTTTGTAGCCGTCCCACATTTCGATAAAGATCACTACCATATTCATATTTGCGCCTCCGGCGTTGAAAATAAAACAGGGAAGTCGCTCCGACTTTCAAAAGAGAATTTAGGAAAGCTGAAAAAGGACATTCAGCAGTTTCAGGTTGATCGTTTCCCGGAACTTTCAAAGTCTGTTGTGGAACATGGAAAGAAGAACAAATCACTCTTAACAGAGAAAGAATACCAGGTCAAACTAAGAACGGGCAGGGAAACGCATAAAGAGCGGATCATCGGCATACTTAAAACCTGTTACAAAAAAGCTGATTCAGAAAGAACTTTTATTGATCTGGTCAAAGACTGCGGACTTCAAACCTACGACAGGGGCGGGAGGACAACAGGAGTATTTTATGAAAATCAAAAATTTCGTTTCAGTCGACTTGGCTTTACAGAAGAGCGAATTAAGGAGTTGGAAAAATCACAAACAAGAGACAGGGAATTAAAGCAAACAAGGAATAATGAGCAAAAAAGGTCTAAGGAACAGGGATTGGAAAAATGATAATCCTTGAAATCGGTTCTCGTCTTTTGGTATCAGTTTTTATTTCACTTATTTATAAAAACATGAACTCAAAACAATAACCCTCTTTCATGTCTTTTTTATTCCATTTGATCATCTTTTTAAGTGTTGCATAGGTGCATAACCCCATGTATTTCATCTTCACTTATTTTATTTTATCTTTGTACAAAATTGATACTAATGACTTTAAATGCAATCTTAAAAGAAATGAGAGATATTCCGGTTAACCGGCTGGAAGAGTTATATGAGTATGTTCATTCATTGAATCCCAAAACAAAAAAAACTGAAAACCTCCGAAAAAAGATTTTGTCGTTTGGGGGCGCTTTTAGTGACATGAATGAAAAGGATTATTCCGCTTTTTTAAACGAGACTAAGAAAACAAGAACGAAACTTTTTGACCGCAAAAACGGCATATGAAGCCCTCCATGCTTGACACAGATATACTTTCAGAGTTTTTGAGAGGAAACACAAAAGTTATCAGCAAAGTGGATGAACACTTGAAGGAATATGGTTTTGTAAGTTTAAACATTATTACCTACTACGAAATTCTGAACGGGCTTTTATATAAAGACGCACGGAAGCAACTAAAGAGATTCAACGACTTTGCAGAACTTAATAAAGTTATTCCATTATCCCTTCGTCCAACCCAAATAGCAGCCTCCATACAGGCAGATCTTCGTAAAAAAGGAATTGAAATCGGACATACTGACACTTTAATTGCAGGTATTGCAATGGCAAACGATCTGCAACTGGTAACAAACAACACCGATCATTTCAAGCGAATAAAGGGGTTGGAAATCACGAATTGGATTTAGGGTCAGCCAAGTCTGATTTTGAATGCAAGAGACTGGAAGCAGGAAAAAGTATAGGACGGAAGTTGGGTTGTGCCGGATGGGATGTGCCTGTAATTTAAAAAATTACAATCCCCGCTGGTCAGTTAGTCTAAGTTATTGGAGTATCACAGCATAGCTAAGCACCGTAATTACCTTTGCTTAAAAAACTATGCTGAATAATTGAATCTCACTTGCGAAATTTCCAAAACTTCCAAAAACGATAAAGTTTGTATCGTCCCTTCGATTTGACTGAAGCTTCGACATTGTGAATTTCCTGTCCCATTTCTACATTAACAGAGGTTGTTTTTCTCATAGAAAGAATTTGTGACGGATAGATGCTTCTGTGTCCGGTCATCAAAAAGCTTATCACGCAACTGATAGCTGCATAGGGCGCAATGACAGAACCGAAAAGCTCAAGCCCCATGATGCTTGCAGCAATGGGGGTATTGGCTGCCCCTGCCAATAGGCTTACCATGCCGATGGCAGCAAAAGTGGCATTGTCGAGATGAAACACCTGCGCAAAAAAGCTTCCGGCTGCTGCGCCAATAAAAAAAATAGGAGTTACTACTCCTCCGCTACCTCCGAAGCTTAACGTAATAATTGTGAAAAGCATTTTAAAAAGGAAGTCATACCAAAAGGCGGACTGCTTATTGTTTAATTCATTTTGTATTACATCAATTCCAAGACCGCAATATTTTGTTGAAACAAAATAGATAAGCAATATTAACACTAATCCGCCTGTCAGATTCTTTATATATTCATTTATTTTCCACTTTTTTACCCACTTATCAACGGCGCGAAATGATTCAATAAATAAAAATGAAACAGATCCAAAGGCAATTCCTCCTGCAATAATAATTAAGAAGAATGCATTCGTAAAGACAGGAACAAAACTAATATTGCCATGGAAATAAGTAATGCCAAAAATGGAGCAAATGTGAAAAGCGACTATTCCTGAAATAAAAGATGGCAGCATTACATCATACATAATTCCACCTACATATAACACTTCAAGTCCGAAAATTGCGCCTGAAATGGGAGTGCCGAATACAGCAGCAAAGCCGCCGCTGATGCCGCAAATAACCAGCTTCCTCCGGTCGGTATCATTCAACCTGAACAAGTCAGAAAAAGATGAAGACAGAGCCGCACCAATTTGTCCTGACGGCCCTTCCTTGCCAACAGAGCCGCCACTGGCAATGGTAACTATAGTGGTAAATAATTTAATCGGAACGACTGCTAATTTAATTCTGCCTGCTCGTTTATGAACTGCCTCAATTACTTTTTCAGTGCCATGCCCTTTGGACTCCGGCGCAAGGTTATTGATGAGCCACGTGCAAAGCAAGAATGAGAGCGGAAGGGCTAAATAGTAATATTTATAATTACCTGTAAAGTCAGCACTGATATTTAATAGTTTTAAAAATAAGGTGGTGCTGCCGCCCGTTAATACGCCAATGATCACTGCCAGTCCTATCCATTTCAGGATGCTGAAAAAAATAGTTGTTTGCTCTTCGAAGCGCTCCTTCATGTTCTCATGATCATGTAAAAATTAATTTCTTTATAGTAAAACCCCAACGAAGCTTATGACTTCGTCGGGGCATAAATTTACAAACCAAATTAAAATCAAAACCAACTTAATTATTTCGCGTCTCTCATTCTTTCACGAGCAACTTGAAGAACTGATCCAACTGCGGCAAAACGATTATACGGGTTCTGCGATTGAGCGCCCTGCCGGCAGCAGTAGTGTTTTCAGCAATTGGATCAAATTTCCCATGACCGGCAGCAGTCATCCTGATGGGACTGATTTTATATTGCTGTTCCAGGATCCGCACTACGGAAGTGGCGCGCTTAACGCTTAAATCCCAGTTGTCAGCCAATATGTCGTTATGGATAGGAACACTATCGGTATGTCCTTCAACCATTACATCGAGTTCAGGATGAGCATTCAATACGTTTGCAATTTTCCCTAAAACAGATTTTGCTTTTTCTGTAACAATGTATTTACCGCTGTTAAACAATAGCTTGTCCGAAATGTCAATATATACAACGCCCTTTTCAACCTTGATATTGATATCCTCATCATTCACATTTCCCAAGCTCTTTTTTAGATTTAAGACAAGATTCAAATTCAATGAATCTTTGCGCTGGATGGCTGATTGCAGGTCTTTGATATACGCTTCTCTTTCAGAAAGCGTTTTCATTGATTCTTTCATGCTTTCTGCCTGCTTGCCGGACAGTACTGACATATCCTGCAGGGTATTTAGCACCTCGTTGCTGCTTTTCTTGAGGTATTCAACCTGGTCTGCGAGGTCTTCGTTTTTATTTTTCAAATCCTTATTCATTGCTTTCATAGTATTTAACTGATCCTCGCAGCTTTTATCACTCTCTTGTGATCTTTGATAGCTTGCGTTTAGAGACTCATATTTTTTGTTTGTTACGCATGAGAACATCAGTGTTGAAAGTCCAAGAAGGACTACATATTTTATGGTTTTCATTTTTTTGTTTTTTTAGTTAATTAAATTAATTTTTAAAAGAGACCCCGCGAATGAAATACGGGGTCTCTATGCTCTAACACTCAAATCAAAAAATCTTTTTTGTTGAATATGATGTGATGCCCGGTTCTTCAGTGAGCTTCCATAGCTTTTCAAGCTTTGGGGCAAGAACTATGTCTGTTCTGCGGTTTAGCTGCCGCCCCTGCGCTGTTGAATTGGAAGCGATTGGATGAAATTTACTTTCACCTGAAGCCATGATGCGTTCAGGCGTGATGCCGTCTTTGATAAAGACACGGGCAACGCTGGTGGCGCGGTCAACGCTTAGATCCCAGTTGTCTTCGTAACGTGCAGTATGAATAGGTATGGGGTCTGTATGACCTTCTACGCTTATTTCGAGTTTGCTATTGCCTAAGACAGTTGCAAGGGTTTTGATGGCTTCCTCTCCTCTTTTATTCAACGCATCACTTCCTGAAGCGAACAAGAGTTTGTCGGACATGGAGACATAGAGTTTGCCATCCCTTATTTCAATCTTTAATTCATCCGGAGTAAAACATTTTACGGCGCTGCATACTTCCTGTTTGAGGTTGATGATTGCATTTCGTTCGTCATCAATAAGCGCTTTCATGTCTTTCATTTTCTGCTCTTCGTCTGTGAGCGCTTTTTCACGTTGGTTTAAAGCAACCTGTTCTGAGTTGGCGGAAGCTTTTAAACGTTCGTTTTCTCTTAATGCGTCAGCATACTTTTGTTGAAGGTCTTTTTTTTCTGAAACGGCTTCGCTGTATTTTTTGCTGCTGACGCATGAAAACATCAGCGTGGATAGTCCAAGCAGGACTATATATTTTATGGTTTTCATTTTACTTTATTTTTTAGTTAAACAACTATTGAATTCTTAATTTGCTGTTCTGAAAAATTTCAATGTGGAATGAAAATTCTTAGCAGTTATTTGCTGCATTGAATGACAGAACAGGGTTTCACATGATGAGATGAGAAACAGAAAACAGGAATTATTAAGCTAAAGGAGGACCCCTGTCTAATGCGAAAAGAATCAGCGGTGGCTGATAGCAGGGGTGGAGAAAGGTTCTTATTTCGTCTTTCGTGAAAAGGATAAAATTATTAGAGAGAGGGGATGTAACTACAAAACCTGTTTTGAAGAAAAATCTGACTCCATCCTTTTTAGGAAAGGTGTCGTTATTTTGCTGTAATACCGTGCCAAAAGCAATATCATTTTTTACCTGATTTGCTTTTTCTTTTTTGTATTCATTGAGTATGTCAGAGGAGGTGTGATGTGCCGAATAGTATAAATACATCGGCCGAAAAGGGAGGAGATAATATATGACAATTAAATAAAGAGGAATGCTGATTGCTTTCTTTATGTATTGTCCTTGTTTCACTTTGTAATTTAGTTGTAATTATACCACAAAAATAGTGCTAAACGTTCTATTTGATTATTTTGTTCATGTTCTTTTCATTTCAAAGCCATCAAATTATTGAATCTTTAAAAATTATTAAGGCAAATGTAAAACAATGACATGAAGGAAATGTTAGGATTTCTAACTTCTTCTCTGTCTCCTTTTTATATTCCTACATTACCAACAATATTTTGTAGCACCTCTGTTATTTATGATAGTTTTATTTATTTTTCTCTTTCTATAATGGCTAATACAATGGCAATAATATTACTATGCGCCATTGCAATCGGAATAGTTGCTTTCCTTCTTTCATCCAGTAACAAGAAAAAATTAGTTGAGGAGAAGTTAAATCAAAAGTTTCCTGAAGCATGGCATGAAATGCTTCAAAAAAAAGTTGTCTTCTATGCGCAGCTGGATGAACCGGGCAAGAGGTTATTTGAAAAGCGCGTGCAGCGTTTCCTTGCCACAAAAAGCATTGAGGGAATTGATACTGATATTGATGACACTATAAGGCTGATGGTTGCCTCCAGCGCTGTTATACCCACGTTTGCTTTTCCTGATTATAATTATCCCAACGTGCGGGCTGTGCTAATTTATCCGAATAGTTTTGATGATAAGTTTCAAACCCAGCGATTCGATGGGCATAGAGAAAATATTTCAGGCATGGTTGGCAACCGGTTTATGACAGGAACTATTATATTATCGAAGCCTGATCTTGTTATGGCTTTTGACGGCTTGCCGCATAAATCTAATGTAGGAATACATGAGTTTGTACACTTGCTGGATAAGGAAGATGGCGCCGTTGACGGTATTCCTGAATTATTGTTAAAGCACCGTTATGTAGGGCCTTGGTTGCATGAAATAAAAAATGAGATTGCGAAAATTGAAAAAGGAACTTCAGACATCAGCCCTTATGCTTTGACAAATAACGCTGAGTTTTTAGCGGTGGTGAGCGAATACTTTTTTGAAAATCCTGAAAAATTCAAACGCAGGCATCCAGAACTTTATCAATTTTTATCTGCTATTTTCAAAGGGGATAAAAGCATTTTAAGCAACAAAGTATAATTTTTTGTACGCTTTAGGTTAGTCACCATGTCATAACAGAAACTCTTTCTTATTTGGCCGGTGCCTGTACTTTTTTCAGTTCCGCCATTATTTTTTTGATGAGCCGGCTGCGCACCATACCAGCCTTACCGGTTTCAACGGCGTATGTTACTATTGCCTGGATCAATGTATCATTTGCACTGCGAGCAATGTTGAATGTTACAAAAGGATGCTCGTTAATATCATCTTCATCAACGCTTGTGTGTTTTACAACCTCTTTAAAATGTATAATGCTTTTAGTTAATTCAGGGTCTAATTCATTGGTAGTAATTTCTTTCATCACTTTTTCTACGTGATCAAGATCGGTGTTATAAGGAACAAAAACAGAAACCTCGTTCCAGATATATGGGAATTTTTCCCATGAATAATTTACAACTGCATTTTGCAACACTAATGAGTTCGGGAAACGAATTAATTTACCACTTGGAACATCATTTGTCAGATAGTCGCCACCCACTTCCCAAATCGTGGTATCCATGTAGTGGATTTCTACCACATCCCCTTTAAATGCATTAATCTTAATTCTGTCGCCGACGCGGTAAGGGGAACGGATTACAATATATATCCATGCAATAAGTGACGTAAGCGGAGTTTGCAATGAAAAACTCAGAATAAGAGAAATAACGCCTAATGAAACTGCTGCTGTGTACCAGTTAACAAAGAGGATGGAAATAATAACCAGCACAATCAGTAGGATGCTGCTAAGGCGTAAAGCGCGAAGCAGATTATAATGGGACGGCCCCGTATTTTTTTTCACTATTAACCGCTCAGCCGATTTCGATAATAGCAGAATTATGCAGGTAAATATTCCTCCTAATGCAATCTTCTGTAGCATGACTTTATAAGCGAGGGAACCGTGAATACGGAGATTTTCATCCTTTAAAAAAAGGTAGCCAATAAGAAAAATAAAAAAAAAGAAAAGATAGCTCCCCATCCAAAACCTATGTCTAACAGATTTGTCAGCAATTTTATCGGGTGAGTTATACCTTTTTCTTACTGCGATATCCATATTTCAAGTTACTGCAATGTTATCTTCTTTCCTCTTCTTCTATTTTTCTTAATAGAGTGCCCTGTGCGGCAATTGCACCTGCTTCTGTTGCTTTTCCTTTAAGGATGAATTCAAAGCCAACTCCAATCAGACTGCCAAGAATGGGTCCGACAATATATATCCACGTGGTGCTGTAATCTCCACGAAGAAGGTCAGGTGCGAAAGACCGAATCGGGTTCATAGAAGCTCCGCTGATTGGTGCTGCCCATAGCCCGGCAAGCGCAATATACGCTCCCACGGCGATTGCACCATTAGAGCCTATGTTTCGTGCACCGGATGCTGTGCCGAGGATAGTATTAACTAAACCTGCTGTCAGCATTATTTCCATGGCGAGGGCTGTCAAATTTCCAACATCTTTTCCGGGCACTGTTGCTCCAAGCAATCCGATTGTACCAAAAAGAATTCTGAGAAACAGGGCTGCAGCTAAGCCGCCTATCACCTGCCCGGCAATATAACCAGGCACACGACGCCAGGGAAAGTTACCACGCATTGCAAATGCCAATGTGACGGCTGGATTCAAATGGGCTCCGCTCACGGTGCCCATAAAGTAAATAATCACCATCACCATTAGTCCCGGGGCAACCACCGCCATCCCTAATGACACAGCGCCATTGCTTTTTGCAGCCACCACACCCGCACCCGCTGCCACTACGACAAGCAGAAATGTTCCCCACGCTTCTGCAAAAATACGCCTCCACTCAAAAGCATCATCAAGGAAGTTCGGCGATTTTTGCGGCTGCATCATCCGCATCTTTAATGCTGGCTTTTCTTTGCTTTTTAAATTCATATTCTATAGATCGCGGTTTAATTTTATTATTTAATAAAACAGCTATATATAAAACCCTTCATTCCTTTTTCAGCAACTCTTCGATAGACTTCAATTCTTGCTTGCGTTTATCAGTTGTTTTGGGATATTCCATCTTAAGTTCACTAAGCGAATCTACAACAATTTGAGAAACAATTAACCGTGCATTCTCTTTGTCATCGGCGGGAACAATATACCAGGGTGAGTGATGGGTGCTTGTTGCATTCAGGCAATCCTCATACGCTCTCATATATTGCTTCCAGTATTTTCTTTCGTGAACATCGGAGAGACTGAATTTCCAATTCTTTTCAGGTTCATCTATGCGATCAAGAAATCGTTTTCGCTGTTCCTCTTTTGAAAGATGAAGGAAAAATTTGATGACCTTGGTACCATTGCGATGTAGATGCGCTTCTAAATCAACAATGGAGTGATAGCGTTTTTCCCAGATTGTTTTCTCATCACGTAATTCTTCGGGAAGCTCCTGAGTCTGTAAAATTTCAGGATGGACGCGAACGATAAGGACTTCTTCATAATAAGAACGATTGAAAATGCCGATACGTCCACGCTCAGGCAGGCGGCAGTTTGTTCGCCAGAGAAAATCGTGCTTCAGCTCCTCGGCACTTGGCTGCTTGAAACTAAAAACTTCGCAACCTTCCGGATTTACGCCGGACATTACATGTGCAATCGCGCCATCTTTCCCTGCTGCATCCATCGCCTGGAAAATAAGCAGTAAAGCATACTTGCCTGATGCATAGTGAAGGCGTTGAAGCGAGCTTAACCCTTTAACATGCTCTTCCAGCAGGTTTTGATATTGCTTCTTCGACTTATATACCGACTTCACCTTTGTAGGCCATTTTTCGAGATTGACTTTTTTACCTGATTCTACACGGAAGTCCTTTGACTTGATTTTCATTTTCATTTTTTAATTATATATAGACTTATTTATTAAAATTGCTTATTTATCGGGTTCATCTTTCTTATTCTTCCTTTCCTCCTCCGCCTTCTCCCAGTCCTGAACTGCTTTAACATCCTCGCGCCCCAACTCCTCATATAGTTCATGCACCCGCTTTACCATTCCCTGTGTTAAATCCGATGATGCCTCATTCTTATCACCGGTCTTTTGCTCAACTTTAACTTCAGGTTTCGGCACTCCCTTATCATCCGGTTTTAAAGCAGCCTTGGGTTCCGGCTTAGCTTCCGGACTTGAATCAGCTTTGACATCGGGTTTTGGTTCGGCTTTAACTTCTGCCTCAGTGCTCACCTTTGCTTCCGGTTTTTGCTCTGCTTTAACTTCAGGTTTAGAATCAGTGTTAGCTGCGGGCTTTGGTTCCGCTTGAGCTTCCGGTTTAACCTCTGTCTTGACATCTGGTTTTGAACCGGGCTTGTCTTCGGGCTTTGCCTTATCTTCTGGTTTAGAATCAGCTTTTGCATCGGGCTTTGATTCTGCTTTAGTTTCAGGCTTAGGTTCGGTTTTGGCTTCCGGTTTAGCCTCTGCGTTGCCTTCTGGCTTTGGCTTATCATCCGGTTTTGAATCAACATTGGCAGGTGGCTTTGGATCTGCTTTGGCTTCAGTCTTAGAATCTGCTTTGGCATCGGACTTTGCTTCTACTTTAGCTTCGGGTTTAGGCTCAACTTTGGTATCAATTTTTGAATCTGTTTTAACTTCTGATTTCGTTCCGGCTTTTTTGACCGGATCAAAAATCCGATAGGCGAGCAATTTCACACGGTCATTAATGAGGAACCATGCCAATGCATATCCCCAAACAAACGCTGCCCAGCCCCACCCAAGCGGTGTCATAAAAATTCCATAAACAGCTATCAGTGTTGCAACGGTTTGCGTGCCAAGCACTGCAATCCATAAAATCCTCGCAGGACGTATAGACCAGAACGGACCTCGTGTGCGGGTCAGGAAGATGGTCAAATGTCCCGCCACAGATAATTTTAAATACATCAATGTTTGAATATGCGCACGGTCAAGATGAAATAAGCGCTCACCCATATAAAACAAACCGAAGGCAGCGATGACCCCTATGAAGCCAAGCACAGAGGAGATTCCTAATACCATCTTCATATTCCATGCTTCAGGATGATCCTTGTATTTGACATTGTCATAAGCAATGGAAAGAATAGCGCCATCGTTGAGCAAAGCCAGCATCACGATCATCACTGCTGTCACCGGGTAAAAGTTGAAGACGAGGATCGCCGTTGTCATGAAAAGCAGTACGCGCAATGTTTCTGCAATTCGATATATAGCATAGCTGTTCATCCGCTGGAAAATGCGGCGACTCTCTTTAATAGCATCAATAATGACTGACAGGCCCGGCGTTAACAATACGATAGACGCGGCTGCACGTGCAGCATCCGTTGCACCCGAAACGGCAATGCCACAATCTGCTTTCTTCAACGCAGGTGCATCATTTACCCCGTCACCAGTCATTCCTACAATGTGTCCGTGTTTTTGCAGAACATCTATAATGTGAAACTTATGTTCAGGAAATACCTGTGCGAAGCCATCTGCTTTCTCGATTGATTCCACTGATTGTTCTGACTCATCTTTCTTTGAGTCGCCCAATCCTGCCGCATCAAGGATATTTGTACCGAGACCCAGTTGCCTTGCAGTTTCTTTCGCAATGGCCACCTGGTCGCCTGTAACCATCTTAATTTCTATGCCCATCTTCTCTGCCTCGGCAATAGTTGCTTTTGCCTGTTCACGCGGCGGATCGAACAAAGGCAGCACCCCAACAAACTGCCACTTGTTTTCCTCATCTGCTTTCGCTACACCTAAAGAACGGAAACCACGTGCCGCAAAATCATTGACGGCTTTTTCCGCGTCAGCTTTGATCTCAGCAAGGTTTGATGCCATCTGCAAAATTACCTGCGGCGCTCCTTTTGCTACATAGAATTGTTTTCCATCGGTAGTTTTAATGGTGGCTTCGGTGCGTTTATGCACAGGATCGAATGGTTGAAAATGGACTACCTTATAATCCTTCAACGACTGATCTTTCTTCAAGCCGCCGATTACGGCAAGGTCTATCGTGTCTTTGTCTTCTGCCCGCGAAGCCAAAGCTGCGAAGAGAATGATTTGTTCAGCAGAAGTGCCTTTAACACAAAACGGATCACCAAGCGTAAGCTTGTTTTGAGTAAGCGTACCTGTTTTATCGGAACATAAAATGTCCACGCCTGCCAATTCTTCAATGGCTGTCAAACGGGTTACCACCGCTTGCTTCTTAGCGAGCAGACGTGCGCCAACTGCCATTGTTACAGATAGTACAGTTGGCATGGCTACAGGAATCGCTGCTATAGTAAGTACCAAAGCAAACTGCAACGTGGTGAGAATTACATCGCCGCGATAAATTGCAACGCCGATAATGACAGCCACCAAAACCACAGCGAGTACAATCAGGTAGTTGCCAATCTTCAGTACTGCCTTTTGAAAATGACTGACGGTATGCGCTTCCTGCACCAATTGCGCCGTCTTACCGAAGTAGGTGTTCGTACCCGTGGCATACACCATGGCATCCGCTTCACCTTTCTTAATAATTGATCCTGAAAAAACGGCCTCGCCCTGTTTGCGCGACGCAGGCAACGATTCGCCCGTCAGTGCAGATTGATCTACTTCTACCGGATCACCATCGAGCAAGCGTGCATCAGCAGGAACAATGTCTCCAAGACGCAACCGGATGACGTCACCGGGCACCAGTTCCCGCACGGGAGGCGTAGCCCACTTGCCATCGCGTTTTGCCCGGGCATTTTTCGCCAGCTTGGCTTTCAGCGCTTCGATGGCATTTCCTGCCTGGTGTTCTTCCCAGAATCCAACGATTGCATTGGAAAAAAGCAATACAAGAATAATGGCAAAGTCAGGCCAATGTTTCGCCACTGCAGAAAGGATTACTGCCGCTTCAATCATCCACGGTATAGGCCCCCAGAAGTAAGTGAGGAATTTTAAGAACGCATTTGTTTTCTTTTCCTCAATTTCATTCGGGCCATATTGAGTAAGCCGTTTGGTTGCCTCCGCCTGGCTGAGACCATCCGGCGACGATTCTAATTTTTTTTCTACTTCCGGCAGTGGCAGGGATTTTAAATCGTCTTTCGGATCGGTTTTCGAACCATGAGGTTGGGGCTTATCTATGATAGGACTCATTTTCAGAAATTTTAATTTTCGATTTGACTTCTTCTGCTGTTATCGGTGATAAATAAATCCGGCTATTAAAAATAAAACGGCTGCGATGCCTGCTGAAAGAAAATTATAAGGGGCGGCGTATTTTAAATATTTTGCATGGTCGGCGTGAACGATGTTGGATGCCATGTTGGTCATGCCTGCAACGGGTGAGGTGACGTCGCCGAATGTTCCTCCTGTAATGACTGCGGCGGCGCAAAGCGGAATGCTTATGCCCACGGAGACTGCAAGCGGAATTGCCAACGGCATGAGCAATGAGGCTGCGCCCCAGCCGGAACCGGTGAAGTAGGTTACGGCGGAAGAGAGGATGAACAGTGAAATAGCTGTACTCCATGCCGGCAGTGTACTTGCAAAGTGCTGTTGGATGAAATCGTTTAACCCGAGCGCCTGCGAAACAGATGCTAATGGCCATGCCAGGGTGAGGATGGCGAGGGTGGTCATTATTTCGTTTCCGCCGGATATGATATCGGCAGTCATTTTTTTAAGATTGTATTTTTGGAAAAAGTATAAGCCGGCCGATAGCAGGATGGAGATGAACAAGGCGACGAGCATGGCTCTGTTTGGTTCTGTGTTCGTGAGGGCTGATATAAACGTGTTGTTGCCGGGTTTATCTTTTCCGAAAAACCAGAAGAAAAAAATACTCAACGTGATAACACTTAACAGGGGAATGATAAGATTTACGACGTGAGGTTTCAGTATTGGTTTAGCATCTTCCATGTCCATGTCCATTTTCATTTTGCCATTATTCTTTGCAGGTGAGGGTTCGGTTTGTGTGTGGCCGGGCTTTTTGAATTGATAAAAGATGGAAAGAAAAGTTACAATAATTAATACGAGGCTGAAAAATTCTAAAGGAATTGCTTTAAGCCAAATGGAATAAGCCGAATACTTTCCTGCTGTTCCTGCTGCTTTTAAACCAATGGCGATATTGGCAATATTAAATCCAACAAAAGTGGTGGCGATGGGAACGAGTTCTACAACAGGGCTGGCGGTGTTGTTAAGCATAAAAGCCATTCGCTCTTTGGCTATTTTATTCTTTTCGGTAAGTGAACGGGTGATGGACCCGGCACCCACTACCCTGAAACCGCAATCAATAAATGTGACAGGAATCAATGCCCACAGGAGGTAGAACACGCCCCGTTCACTTTTTATGTGCTTGTCGGCTATGTCTGAAAATGCTTTTATGCCACCTGATTTTTTTATGAGAGCAATTAACCCGCTGAACAAATACAAAAACAAAAGCACCTGGAGACTTCCGGGATCGGTTAGTGTTTTTACAATCTGGTCAACAGTGGTTTCAAAACCGCCTGCAATAGTTGGGGTCAGCAGATAGCCTCCTATTAACAATCCTATTAAAAGAGAAGGAATTATTTTTTTAGTCCAGATAGCAACGGTTATGGTGATAATGGGAGGTAAAATTGATAGCCAGGCATTGTTCATTTTTAACTATCGTTTTTAAAATTTACTTTTTGCGCCTGCTTCTTAATGCAAATACCAATACGATAAAAATACCAATTACAACAAAATATGTACCCCATCCAATACCGGAACCCGTACCCCATATCCACGAATTATTGTGCATCATTTTATCTATTTTTATTACGCCGTAAGTCCTTTAATATAAAAGGGAATTAAAAATGATGTAATCACACTGTTGTGCGCTTTGGAAACGTGTTCGGCATAAGTGGTGAAGCTGTGGTGCAGAGCAGCTGCATACTCGCTTCCCAATTTAGAAAGAATGGGAGCTAATTTGTCAAGTTCTTTTTTGATTTGATTTTCTCTTTCTTCTTTACCTTTGGGAAGCTCATTATCTAACTGCTCAATATTAGTATCAAAAACTTTCTCTACTTCGCTATAAAATTCCCTGAGCGAGGGAACACAGGAATAAGTTTTGACATAGGAGAATTTAATAGCAGATTTTTTTTCTGTTTCGTCCATTTCTCCATCTGAATTGGCTGCGAGAAGTGAGACATAAGCGGGGGCTTTGAGCAGCATTTCCTTTTCGTGCTTACTTAATCTTTCAAGTTCTTTCATATTTTAAAAAGCTTCAGCGCTTAAAGCCTGCATGTCAATCATTTTAGGATTATATTCAGGATGGATGCTGAGAACGGGAATAGTTGAATGGTTAACAATTTGCTGAGAGAAGGGTCCGGCAAAATATTCTGTAATGTCCATCTTATCCAAATCGGACATGATAATAATAAGGTCTGCATTCACTTTCTGAGCATTCTTCAACACAGCTTCAGAAACGTAAGCATGAGAAATTATTTTTGTTGTACAGTTTAAATTTTTGTGCTTTGCAATTTCCTTTATCTGCTCTGCTTCCAGTTCAATTTTTCTTTTACCGGCTTCAGTAAACTCCGTGTCAACTCCCAAAATATGTATCGTTGATTTATATAGAAGTGCCAGATCAATGGCATAATTTACCTTTTCTCTTGAGTGACCTTTGCCTCTGAAAGGTAAAAGAACGTTTTTAAATCCGGGAGCTTTATTGCCTGTCTGAACCGATAACACGGGGCATTTGGCATTCCTGATAACATTGAAGGTATTGCTTCCAATAAAAAACTCACGCACTCCTGATACGCCATGTGTACCCATAATAATAATATCCGCTTTTGTTTTTTTGGCAGCTTTGAGAATTTCACTATGGGTTCTTCCAACAGTAGTAAGAACAGTTACATTAGTGACTCCAACCTTCTTTATTCCATTGGCAAAATCGTTTAAGTTATCGTTGCCTTGCTTGATGACGAGTTGTTCATATTCCTTCTCATAAGAAGGTGCAATATAATAGCCTCGTGCCGCATTTGCCACAAACCCTTCGGCAACGTGAAGTAGGGTCAATTCTGCATTGCATTTTTCTGCCATATCAATGGCATAATCAAGCGCCTTGACAGATGTTTTTGAAAAATCTAAGGGGACAAGGATTTTTTTGATATTGAAGGTTGACATATAATTTAAGGTTTAGAAATTTATCTTAGTGACAATAATTGTAAACGTAGTCAAATGGAAATGGATCATTTTTCAAGGATCCATTTCCTGGCTTTCTCTAAATCATCATTTTTAAAAATGCGAACCTCACACGGCATCAGGTAGCCGAAAAATTTAGCAAATGCATTTATCATTGGATGATCAGAAACTAATGCAATTTTCTCCCATGAAAACAAATGTTTCATCCCAATCCTGGCATCATCCAGCATAGCGCTCAGATCAAAGTCGGTAAAGCTGCTTCCAAGCTGATATAGCATTCTTAATTTCTTATAAGCTTTCAGTTTTTTTTCAATGGCAGGAATCAAAACAGTTTCATAATCGGTGCCGGTTATTTTTCCTTCTGCTGAAACGCCAAGAACATTGTCCGGTAAGCCCTCTATTATAGTTATCATACTATCATTAATTATAATTGTCTCACCTAAACATTTTCTAATACGGGCTTAGTTTTTCATTTCACTTTCTTTAATATTCAATGTCTCACCACCAGCTTAAAAAACTGATCAAGCTCCGGCAATATAATTATGCGAGTTCTGCGGTTCAATGCTCTTCCTTCCGCAGTTTCGTTGGTGGCAACCGGTATAAATTTACTGTGTCCGGATGCTGTCATCCGCTTGGGGTCTATCTTATACTCATGTTCCAGGATTCTTATTACAGACGTGGCGCGATGTACGCTCAAATCCCAATTATCATCCAAACAGTCTGTATGAATCGGAACGCCGTCTGTATGACCTTCTACCATAAATTCAATGTCAGGATGAGCATTCAGTACCTGGGCAATTTTGCCCAATACTTTCTTAGCCTGTGCGGTAACGGTATATTTTCCACTGTTGAACAGCATTTTATCCGAAATATCAACATAGATGACTCCCTTTTCAACTTTAACAGTTACATCCTGATCGTTCACGTCGCTCAAAGCACCTTTAAGATTAGTTGTAAGTATCAGGTTCATAGAATCCTTGCGTGCAATTGCCGACTGCAGGTTCATTATATAAGCATCCTTTTTAGAAATGTCTTCCATTGATTGCTTAATACTTTCTGCCTGCTTGCTTGATAATACAGACATATCTTGCAGTGCATCCACCACTTTATTGTTATTTTGCTTTAGATAATCTGCCTGTTGCTGAGCTTCGCTCTTTTGATTTTTCAATTCTGCAATTAATGCCTGATCAGCCCGCAATTGATCTTCACAACTCTTATCAGCAGACTGAAATTTCATATACTCTGATTCGAGTGTATTGTACTTTTTCTTGGTTACACATGAAAGTAAAAGGAAGAATGGCAGAATTGCAATTAAAAGCTTTATTGTTTTCATTTTATTCATTTTTTAAGTTAGACCATTTGTTTGTTTTTGATTTTATTTATGTATTAACATGGGTACGCATAAACTCATCCACAGAATATTTTCCAGATCCGAAGACGAGGAAGAACAACAGGAGAGCGAGTATAAGGATGCTGAATCCAAGCTCCGAATGAATGGAATAAAATCCTTTCTGAGCATTGACGAAAATGATTGCACCTGCCACTATAGGTACTATAAAAAGAATAGCGCCTCGCGTAATTAACCCGATGACAATAAGAACTCCGCCAACGAGTTGCGCCATTATCACATAACTGAGAAGGTACATAGCATAAAGTGAGACAGCGCTGTTAGCGATCATTTCATGCAGGGCATCAGTATTTTTAGCAAAGAAGAGTCCCTTAAAGAAAATGATTAAACCAAGCAGGACACGAAATACTGATAGCCATTTGCTTTGATGCAGGTCACCCCAAGCCTCAACCTTTTTAAAGATATTCATAGCAGAGTTATTTCTTTTTTAGATCATTTTCAAGAATTTGTTTTCGTTCTGAATAATCCTCTTTAGTCATTTCACCGGAAGCAAAACGCCTTTGCAAAAGATCAAGAGCAGAATCCTGTCCGAGCCTGCTTCTGTGAACAGGTGAATACATTCCGAATATAATAAACATAAAAAATATCCATACAAACCACCAGATAAGGTCCATACCCCAGAAATAATTACTGTTGTACATCATAACTTTTTGTTCTTTAAATTGTTAAATTGGTTCAATAATATTTTTTCGTTCCTGATATGCTTCTTTTGTTATTTCTCCTTTAGCAAAACGCTTTTGTAAAATATCAAGCGGAGCGCCTTTTCTAAATCTATTTCTATGAACAGGTTTAAATATCCCGAAAATGGTGAAAAGAAAGAGTATCCCCAAAAACCACCATAATATGTCCATTCCAAAGAAATAATAACCACTGTATGCCATGACTTAAAATTTGAATTTCATTTTATTACTTTTTAAAAACGATTGCTTTTAAATAAGAACCCCAACTTGCTTTTTGTTGTTCCTGCTCATTGATCTCTTCGATTGAAGAGAATTGATTTGAGGCATCCCCTTTCTTATCCATACCTCCTTTATCAATGGGTCTTCTTTGGTTTTGCCTGCCAACATGATTTCTCTGCGTTATCAGCTCTTTTTGATCATCAGACATTTGATTTGAATTTAAACTGTGAATAATTAAATAACAAAGGGAAAGGCTTTGAAGCAAATGTTTAAATCACTTTTTTATCCTTCAAAAGTTTTCCGCTTTTCTCAAAGAAGAGCGTATGCTTTTCTTTTCCCTTTTCTACTCCAACCTTATACACTTTCAGTTTGTCCGTATCCTTGTCTTTAAATATTTCCTCTTTATCTCTTAATCTCCATTCCTTGTATTCACTTTTGAGGATAGCGGTTGAAATTTCTTTTGGAAGATTGTCAATTAACTTTCTATGAACGGCTAATTTTTCCCCGCTTTTAGAGTAAACGACTTTGTGAGGAATATTGTCTTTAGAGAATTCTACCACATAATTTTCAGGATCATTACTTGAAGACAAATAGGTTTGATCATCATACCATTCCTGATCATTAAGTAACGGTGAACCATACCAATTAGCAGAAGAAGTTATAGGAAATTCCTTAGTATAAATTTTCATCACCTCTACGGGAACTTTAGTCTCATCAATTCTCGCAACCTTGTATCCATATCCTTTAGAGGGCTTTGTACCGGTTTGACCAAATGAATTCATCGAAAAAAATATAAATAAAATGAACCCTGCAATTACTTTAATTTCTTTCCTTCTCATATCAATTTATTTATTTAATTTTTCAACTTCGGCTTCTTCAGTCAGTTTCCAAACGTCGTCGAGTTTAGGAGTCAACACAATCACTGTTCTTCCATTGAGTTGTCTTCCTTCTTTAGTTTCATTTGAATCAATGACATGGTATTTAGTTTCGCCGGTGACAAAAATGTTTTCAGTAGGTGTTCCTTTTTCAATGAAAACAAGAGCCACGGATGAAGCTCTCTGCAAGCTTAACCCCCAGTTTTCCTTATGGCTTGCCTTGTGAGGCAATATGCTGTCTGTATGCCCTACAACTGCAATGTCATAATCTTTGGCGGGAATAACTTCCGCAAGCCGCAGAACTGCTGTATTTCCTCTTTCTTTCTGCGCTTTACTTCCTGAATGAAATAAAAATTCATCAGACATGGAGACGTAAAGTCTTCCATTACTGACATTAATTTGAACCTCATTCCTGTCGAAATCTTGTAGGGCGATAGCCACTTTCTGTTTCAGCATATCAATTGCCTGCCGCTTTTCCACAAGCAGCGCTTTTACATCTCCGGCCTTCTTTGCTTCATTGATTTGTGTTTTTTCACTGCGCAGTATGTTGTTTTCTGTGGTCAGATTTTTATTTTGTTCCCGCATAGCATTATTTTCGGCATTTAAACGGGAAGTTTCTACAAGCTGATCAGCTTTTGCTTTTTCTTTAGCTGACATGGCGTCATTGTATTTCTTGCTTGATACGCATGAAGTGAATAGTATAATAACTATAGAAGCTATCCCCGCAAATTTTAAATTTTTCATGGAATGATTCTTTTAAAATATATAACATTTGAGCAATAAATGATCCTTTACTCAAAAAGCAAAATTAAATATACCGGATACGAAAAGGATTACATAATTTTGAAAAAAAGTTACATAATTTTCATTCTGTTATATAGGAAAAGGTTAGTATATCCTGGTATTTCCCGCAGGTGGTTGCGGTTGGTTGCGTCGACTCGACATAGAACTATTACTTAGGGAGTAATAAAGAATGACGCCTAAAAAAGCAAGCACCATCAACCATGCACGGTAGTCACGGTGGGCACGCTTCCAGTAAGGGCTTGGTTTCTGAAGGTCTTTCTTGTGATTATTCATAATCTGTACTACTCATATTTTCAATTTGTGAATCTGCGGTTATTCTTTTTACAGCGGACTTACTATTCCCGTTCTCCTTCCACTTCCAGTTAAGTATTTCGGGCATGTCTTCGCCGTGTTCATCTATATAATGTTTGTGCTCGATGAGCTTATCCTGAACCATCTGTTTCAGGTAAGCGCCCTTTGAACCCAGGTTGGGCATACGATCCACCACATCCTGAACCAAATGAAAGCGATCCAGATCATTCTGCACCCGCATATCGAAAGGCGTCGTGATAGTGCCTTCTTCTTTGTAACCCCTCACGTGAATGTTGCGGTTGTTACGGCGATAGGTGAGCCTGTGCACCAGCCACGGGTATCCGTGAAAACCAAAAATGATGTGCTTATCTTTCGTGAAGAGCGAATCGTAATCGGTGTCGCTGAGTCCGTGCGGGTGTTCTGAGTGTGGCTGTAACCGCATCAGGTCAACAACATTGATGACGCGGATTTTCAAATCAGGCAAATGCTGGTGAAGAATGGAAACAGCAGCCAGAACCTCCAGCGTAGGCGTATCGCCGCAACAAGCCATCACCACATCCGGTTCAGCACCCTGATCGTTGCTTGCCCATTGCCAGATGCCGATTCCCTCGGTGCAATGCACGACAGCGTCATCTATATTCAACCATTGGGGAAGAGGATGTTTGCCTGCCACCACCACATTCACATAGTTGCGGCTGCGCAGGCAGTGATCAAAAACCGACAGAAGACAATTAGCATCAGGCGGAAGGTAAACGCGCACGACATCCGCTTTCTTATTAATCACATGATCCAGAAATCCGGGATCCTGATGTGTGAACCCGTTGTGATCCTGCTGCCATACATGGGAAGCTAAAAGATAGTTCAGCGATGATATTTTCCTTCGCCATGGCAACTCCAGACACACCTTCAGCCACTTGGCATGTTGGCTGAACATCGAATCAACAATGCGAATGAAAGCCTCATAACTGTTGAATAACCCATGCCGCCCAGTCAGCAGGTATCCTTCCAGCCATCCCTCGCATTGATGTTCGCTGAGCATGGAATCCAACACGCGTCCGGCGGGTGCAAGAAACTCATCGTTCTTTTCTGTTGCTGCATCCCACTGACGATTGGTTGTTTCAAAAACTGCGCTCAAAAGATTTGAAACAGTTTCATCAGGACCGAAGATTCGGAAATTACGTTGCTCCTGATTCAGCTTAGAAACGTCGCGCAGAAATTTACCCAGCACCATTGTATCCTGTGCAGTAACGGCGCCGGGCGAAGTTACCTTCACTGCATGAACATGGAAGTCAGGCATTCTTAGATCCCGCAACAGCAAGCCGCCATTGGCATGTGGGTTAGCGCCCATCCTCCTGTCGCCCTTTGGAGCCAACTCAGCTAATTCGGGAAGGAGCGTTCCATTGTCATCAAATAATTCCTCTGTCTTATAGCTTTTCATCCAGCTTTCTAATAGCTTGACATGATCAGGATGCTCAGCGTCCACTAAGAGCGGAACCTGGTGCGAACGGAAGGTGCCTTCAATCTGTAAACCATCCACAACTTTTGGTCCCGTCCATCCCTTGGGTGACTTCAGGACGATCATAGGCCATCGTGGTCTCACGACGGTTCCGCTTTTTTTTCGTGCATGCTGTTGTATATACTTTATATCCTCAATTGCCTTTTCCATAGCGGCTGCCATTAGCTGATGCATTTTTTCCGGCTCATCACCTTCTACAAAATAAGGCGTCCAACCGCTGCCCCGAAAGAATTGTTCCAATTCCTCAGGTTCAATGCGGGCAAGAAGAGTTGGATTACTAATCTTATATCCGTTGAGATGCAGGATCGGCAGCACAGCACCATCGGTGATTGGGTCGAGAAACTTGTTGGACTGCCATGCCGTCGCCAAGGGTCCGGTCTCCGCTTCGCCGTCGCCGACGATGCAGGCGACGATCAGGTTGGGATTGTCGAA
>PLYJ01000158.1 GCA_003151745.1 Bacteroidota bacterium | reverse complement strand
TAGGCAATCTTTGTGTACCAAAAACGGTCAACCTTTTTCAGGACGACACAGTTGATTGCTTGATTGTGATCCCGCTGGGGAGTGAACCGACACCTACACCCCTTGATTTTACTATGTTGTAGCGCATCGCATATATAAGACAGCCGAAAAAGTTGCCTCATAAAATGGTATGTTTTGCAGAGTTTTAAAGAACTAAAATGAGAGTGTAAATATACAACACTTAAAAGCTAAATGCAACTAAAAAGTAATAAAATTTATGAACAGATATATATGCCTTTTGTTCATAACCTGCTCGTATGGAGCGGCAACCTTTCGCCCGGCCCCGCACATAAGCAGAACTTTTCTGCCTTGTTTCTCCCGGTCTTTCCGTCCAAAGGGACACGCTTCATTTTTGTCCTTGTGAGGCTATTACATTCAATTCTGAAGGCCGCACGTAATTAGGCAGAGGAATACCGCTTTAAAAACCCTGAGCGCAGAAAGCCATTTGAAAGGCATAGGCAACCATTTTGGCAAGCAAAAAATCAAAAGCAAAAGGAAACGGAATAAATGAGGGAATGTGGGATGGGCTTTGTGTTTATGCCGTAGTCTTTTGTCTTTTTACTTTTTTGCGGAGCGTACCTTTGCCTATGCATTGCAAAGGGCGGAGAGAATAAAAATTAAGATCGAAAGATATTAACCTTTGCCTTCCTGATCATTTCAATAATATCATCAATGAGATAATATATTTTTCTGCCTACTCTTGAAAAGGGCAATGTGCCGTTTTTGCGCCACAGTTTTGCAGTTCGATCACTGATGTTCAAAATCTTTAGAGCTTCTGCATTATCAATACAAGGAATAGACGGTGCAAAGCTGGTAAGGTTAGTCAGTTTCTTATTGATTAATCTTAACTCAATCAAAGCCAATTCGAGCAAATCTTCCTGTGACTTAAATTCTGAATCTTTCATAATTAAAATATATATACTGATTGCAAGCTAAAGGAATAATGAGTAAGAGTCAATACTTAAAAGAATCATTTTATCAACTTAATAATGTTGAATTGTCAAGGGAGTAAGGCGACAGAAACCAAACAAAGATCACTGACGACACCCGGGCCAGCCACGCCAATAGGAACCACCCAATAGTAGTAAGTAGTTTGTGTCAGACCGCTATCAATGAGCGAAGTTTTGGTGATCGTCCGAATTAATGTTGCTGTATTAAAATCGGGAGCGGTATTACGATAGACGTTGTAGGCATAGACAACTCCGTAAGCTGTACCTAAAGGACGTTTCCACCTGATTTTTGCTTCACCATAGTTGATTGTCTTTGAAAGGAACTGATGGAGATTTTGAATAGGTGGCAACGGGCCCGTTGAACTTTTTGGATTTTTGATTTCCCAACCACAGGATGCGAAAGCAGGCTCGTTGTATGGTGTGGTTGTTTCGCAATAGTTGGCTAAAGCCGTGAGATCAGTTTCTACTATTGCACGAGCTGCAAGCATTTCAATATAGGCTTGGTGTGATCCACGGTTTCCTGTTGTGCCCCAGGCGGCCACCTTTGTTGCAAAGGCAGTATTATTTGCCTGGATGGTGGCAAGGGATGGATTTGGAGTTGGGTAAAAGGCGCTGCCGGTCATATTGGTAACCAAAGAATCGGCAAATGAGACAAGGGCCGAATTTGACAGCCTTGCTAACCTTAGCTTTATGGTCGGTTTATTTTGCATGAATAACGATTCAATAAATTTAATTAGTCGCCAGAAATATTTAATCAACAGTTTGATGCCTTAAAATTACAGCAATCAAAAGCACTTATATAAATTCAAATACCATTCAAAGAGGGGTTTATAGGGGCAATACAGAACAAATTGAAATTTACCCATCGGAAAAACAGAATTATTAGTCAAAAAATTATATGACTTTAACCCAAAATTACTTAGAAACTGTTTAAAATTCATTTGAAAAAATGTTTATGGGCTGTCTCAGCAAAAATAACTTGACCTTTGTTTAATGAACTTTAACCCTGACCTGTAAATTATTTGAATAAAATTTAAACAGTTTCTTAACAAAGAAAGAAAGTTGTCTTACTTTTTTACTATTTCATCCTTAAAGAAATCAAAATACCATAACTCAGAATCAATGTCACTTTAGTGCGAAACAAATTTATTCTTCTCTGATTCAGTTTAACTTATATACGAATCAAAATAGTTCATCTTCAAATCAAATTCAGATTAATCAACCGCAACTACACACATTCGCAATTCGACTTCAGCTATTTCAGTTACCTCTTAGGATTTAAGGGGTGGGTGGGCGGGGACGGCAAGGCAACGGTGGCGACTGAAGGCAGGAAAAAAATTGGTTGTGTGGAATGGAGCGTTGTCAATCTGCTTCAAGGTTGGCATGTGCAGAGGGAGAAAGCAGATTGCAGCGCGGAATGGAACGGAGGGCAGGGATTTTTTTACTGACTGAATGGAGTCACTCTTGCGTGTGGTGCTGAGGTGAGAGAAATAAACGAAGCGACGTCGAGAGGAAGTAACGAAGCGTAATGGAGTCCCGCGACAGAGGGACGAAATGAAGCGAAGTGGATGACGAACAGAGGAGCGTAGAGAATGAACTGACCGCAGGCACATAGAGATTTTATTTTGCTTTGATTGCCCTTCGGAGAGGTATGGCAAAGGCAGCTTTGTGACTGAATGAAGTTTGAAGTGTAACGGAAACGAAATGAAGGAACAGTGCTGCGTGGGATGCTGAGGTGAGTGAAATGAATGCAGTGAAGAAATGAAACGGAATGGAGACTGACGTAGTACGACGAAATGAAGTGGAATGAATGAACGGAATGAATGAACTGACCGCAGGCATGAGGAATGTGTGTTGGATGTTTTCTTTTCCTTCCTTGTTTCCTTGTTTGTGCGTTGGTTCCAAAACAGGTTATGGAGCCTTCAGCCAGCGTTGGAAGAGCGGCTGCAATATTTCATTGCAGTTCCGCTGTGCTGCGAGCCTCTGCGAGTACGAACGGAGGTGGGCGCAAAGAAAATGTAGTTTACGGAATGTTTGCGCCCCCTGTTCTTCACACAAGGGGCTGGCGTGATTTTTTGCCTGAGTTGTTGGCATGAGAAGTGGATTGCAAAAATCATGACAGCCCCGCAGCCGGAGTGAGTAAGCAGGCGAGCCCAAACAATTGCGGCGGAGGACGNNCGGACTGAGTAGCCGCAAGATGACGACGACGAAATGAACTGCAAGCACCGTGACAACTTTTGCTTTTTCAGCAAACCCGAAGGGCATGAAGCTTCCTGGCTACCATAAGAATGTTTTAGATAAGGCAGGATGCTGAATGAGTTGGCGCGGTGCTTTGCGGAATGAGGAGGAGGAACACATTATAACCTGTTTTGGGTTTGTGCGTTGGGTAATTCTGCTGATGGAATGCAATGGAATCAGCATGAGTAAAAGCGTGGTGCAACACACACCCTAAGTTTAATAAGATGTCCGATTAATTAGTTGTCAGCGCTTGGAGAAAGGCGGTTAAAAATATCCTTGATAGAATCAGGTTGCAATGCCCAACGGTACGCAGGATGAACTTCCCAGTCGTATCCAAAATTAGCTGAAGTGCTTGAAAGATACCTATTTTCTTCAAAATACTTTCTGTCTATTTCACCATCTGCTAATACTTTGCGGGCAGTTAAGAAATTAATCTTATAGAGAAAATGAGCTAAATCCTTTGCACTAGGGGTGCGCCCTCCAGCAAAAACAAAATTGTTTTGCTCAATTATCTTATTAATTTTTAAATGCAATTCAGCGGTATTGAAAACAAACTGGTCTGAAATATTTTTATCGCTTCGGCTTGGCTTCATTCCAAAAAGTAATTTTTCAATGTTTGGCAATTCTGTCCTATATTCATTAATTGTGTCTTGAATTCTACCTTGCGAATATTCTTCAAATATATTTTGAAAATCACTTGTCCTTATCTTACTAGACTTTGATTTATATGCTTCTCGACCAGCAAGAGTACATAGTTTTACTAAGTCTCGCGGTCTTTTTCTAATCAACGACATCAGTATTTTATACATCGCAATGTCTGACCATTTGCCACGCCCAAGAAATCTTTTTTCCATAACTTCATCGAGGTGATAAGCTATATGATGCTGTGCAGTTGTAATTAGCGAGGCCTCATTAACAGGTTGTCCTAAATAAGTTAAGACTCTCTTTATAAGCATTACTAAAATTTCATGATTTGTCCAGCTATACCAAACAACAGAGCCTTCTATCTTGTCAGTAGATTCATCAGATGTACGAACCAAGAAAAATACATCAGACCTCAATGAAATTTTAAAACATAATCCTGGATTCTCGTTTGCCAAATCTCTAATGCTATTGAGTAATGAAGATAACCTAACAATATCATCCTTTTTTCCCTCCCACCCTCTGTCTAAATCATCAATGTAAACAATTATTTTCTTTGTTTTTAAAAAGTTCTCAATAAGTAAAAGCTGTGACGGAAGTAAATTAACCTTATCCTTAAAAGCAGTTACTGATTCTGAAACATATGAAACCAGCTTTAAACCGAAACTGGATAATTTACTAAAGACATTTTCATCTGTTATACCAAATTCAACAAAGACTTTTGAGCCAATAATCTTAATTAAGCCTAATTTCCATTGTCTTATTTTAAGAAGAAAGTTTTCATCACTCTTTCCTAACTCAGCAATGTCATCAGGCTTAATCAATATTGGTAAATTTCCTTTTTCCTTTTCTTCTGACATAGAGATTTTAAACAAAGCAGATTTGCCAATACCCTTATGTCCAACTAATATTCTGATAGGCAGATCGCTTGTTACTCTACCATAAGTCTCATTTTTGAAGTAATATTCCTTCAGTCTTTCGATGGGTTCGCTTTCCGCATCCTCGTAGCCAAAAAGGCGTTGAATATTTTCATCAGTAAATTCTATCTTTATTTCTCTTTTCATGATTTGCTATTCTTAGCAAGGGATCAAATATTTTATTAACGGAGTAAATGTATTAAAACTTGCCTATATTAAAGACAAATAGCCATATGGAAACAGAAACGCCTAAAAATTAAAACCCCGCCAAAGGCAGGGTTATTAAGCAAAACATCAAAGAAAGAAAGTAAGCGATTAGAGATTGGAAACGGTTACGTTTACGACATCTGAAATAACACCGTTACCGGCTGCTCCTACGGGTACAATCCAATATGACCATTTCAGATTGTCACTGCTCAAAGTGGGAATGTCAATAAAGGTCGTTTTGGTAGTTGTTGCAATTACTGTGGCGATGCTGAAAGGAGAGGGTTGAGCGACTCTGTAAATCGTATAAGATTTAACTGTGCCGGCAGTTGCCGTGTTAAGCGGTTTTTTCCATTTTAACTTAACCTGGTTAGCGTTGAGCTTCCGCGAAACGAAGTTGTGAAAGTTTTGCACCTTCTGCAGTGTGCCTTGCGGCGATTTAATATTGGCAAGCTGAAAACCACTTGTGGTGATTATGGCTGCCATTGCCGGGTAATTACTTCCTGATGCAGATTGTGCAGTGTTCTGCACATATTGTGCTTCCGATTTCAACATTTGAGAAAGCGTGAGCGCTTTTTGACGAAGGGCCACAAGTGTAGCGTGTGAACCACGATTACCTTTCTGACCCCATACTGCAATTGCATTTTGTACGTCTGTGATTGCCGTTTGAAGCGCTAAAAGAGTTGGTGCCGGTATTGGAAAATTTGCATTACCTGTCATGCTTGCTACAACACGGTTACCAAGGTTGACGAGCGCGGCATAGGACAGCGTTCTTGTTTTAATTGCAATGATTGGTTTTGACATAAGAGATTGTTTTTAATTTATGTTGACAAAGATACCCTGGCGAAATAGCGTTAATCAAATTTTCTGAGGGGAAAGGAACAGACAATTTCAGGCTATGAAGTACATATTATTTTATCTTGCAGATCAGCCGTCGCAATAAAAGAGAAACCCCTATTCCGATTACCCGGAACAGGGGTTTCAACATTGGCAGCAAGCAAATGCAATTAAATGCTACGAACAGTTACAGTGACAACATTTGAAACAACGCCCTCACCATTGGTGTTTACAGGAACTATCCAATAATTCCAAATCACCTGAGCGGCTGTTGTATTTGTATCAATGAACGATGTTTTAGTCGTTGTTGATATCTGCACAGCAGCGGAAAATACTGAAGTGGTTCCCCTAAAGATGTTGTAACTTTTAACGTTACCTGCAGAAGTGGTGTTAAGGGGTTTCTTCCATTTCAGTTTCACCTGGTTAACATTTAACTTGCGCGAAACGAAGTTGTGAAAATTCTGCACCATTTGTAAAGTGCCTTGCGGTGTCTTTACGTTTGAAAGTTGAAATCCACTTGATTGGATTATAGCACCCATTGCCTGGTAATCACTTCCTGCAGCAGTTTGTGTGAGAACAGATTGATTGAAGCGAAAATATCTGAAGCTCTTTTTTTAAAAACTTTAGCCTTACTTCCACCCTATCATCAAAGCAACGCTCTATCAAGACGGGAAGAGAGGCGAGCACAAAAGCGAGACGAACGGCTGTCCAGCGGGGCACGGCGACCGCTTGACGGGAAGCCGCTGCCTTAAGCGGGTTATCAGCGAGTAACCTGCCGCATGAGGGGCGAAGGCTCAGACGCTGAATGGTAGAGAAGCGACTGAGCCTGAGACGGACCCCGAATGCACAGCGCAGGGGCTGAGGTAGTGCTGCTGAACGGCAGAGAAGCATGCACGGTGGAAGCCCCGAAGCGAGGAGCGGCAGGTTGCGGAACACTCTTTATTCACTACTACTATCTTTCGGCCTCACCCCTAACCCTCTCCAAAGGAGAGGGAGTGTTTTGGCTGTTTCGAGGTTGCTGCATACCGGAAGAAATGAAGGTAGCGTAACGAAGGCGTAGCTTGCTACGCCGAAGTAAGCGGACGTAGAGACTGAGGATATGCAGCTACCGTTTTTGTTCTGAGCAGAACAGTGTTTCGATTTTTTATCGGAACTCTGTTTGCGATTGCATTAGGGATTGCAATGGAAATCCTTTTCTGTAAACAGAAAAGATTGGAATGGAAAGCCCGACCCGAAGGGGAATGCCCTAATTACATTATGGAGTTAAAATTCTTTTTGCTCTTTCTTTTAAAAGCAAATTATACCCGATCGGGTATAAAAGCAAACTTTTTTGTAAAATTATACCCGAACGGGTATAATGGATCAATTGAAACAAATAAAAGTGATATGATATGATACGGAAAGATACGATAGTGATACGATGCCCAACTATTTAATGAGAAAACATAAGCCCTTTACGTCAATGCAAGGCATAATTTCTATTAAAAGCTTCCTGCGATAATTTGAAGTGGGATGCGAGTGTTTTGATCATGCCTTTTGAAAGTCTCTTTCTATAATTGAGAATATCAGAAATTAAACGTTCATCAACTTTTAAAATGTTCATCAGGTCTTTTGGCTTCAAATTGTTTCCTTCCATCAGTGATTGAAGCAACTCCACAGGATTGGGGTCATCGAAGGTATTATGTTCCTGATCCCACTTTTCAATTAAGAGCGTAAGCAAATCAATTTCATCTTTCACTTGCTTGCTTTTGGTTCCACCAAAAGTTAATCCTTCCAATGTCTTGCAATATTTATTGTATTGCGTCCTGGATTTGATTACCTTATATTTCAGTGTTGTCATAATTTTATCCTCCTTACTGGATTCTTTATTTTGTATGAACTTTACGTTTTCATTACAGATTTCGCAATCGGTGATTGCGAGATTCAGAAGTTTTATCGAAGGATAATTTTGAGTTTAGCTTCTGTAGGTTCTGAAAAAGCATTGCACTTTTCAAGGTATTCCTGCATTTCGTCCATATCATTTCCATATAGATTATCGCTGAACTCATGTGCTCTCTGCAACATCTGTATATAAGTAGCTGAGTCTTGCTGCCTGGTTAACTTTCTTAGCGCACCCATATAATCATCCCTGAAAACAGTAGGAATCATGATCTTAGACTGCCCTTCCTTCGCCAATTCAGCATTCATCATTACCCGTGCTATGCGGCCGTTACCATCTAAGAAAGGATGTACTTCGCTTAAAACAAACATCATATAAGCAGCTTTAGAAAAGGGTTGCTCCAATGCCCGGTAAAAATCAAAACTCTTAATTAGCGTTCCTTTTACCAGGTCAAAATTCACAAATGATGTTCTCCCTGCATAATTATTCCGGTCTTTAAATTGTCCCGGATTCTTATTTTGCCGTGCGCTCAATAAAATCTTGTGACGGTACAACAATATGGCAAGAAACTCATCCGACGTTCTCGGGACAATTGACATTTCCTGCCTGTTGGAAACAAGATGATACGTGCCTAACACATCATGACTGTCATCATTTCTTGAAGGCAGTGGTTTGTTGGTTTGCACAATTTTTTTCGCTTCGTCCACTTCAAAGACTGTTCCTTCAATGTAATTTGAAAAATAGCTTTCAAAGAAAGCAAAATTGCGGAATGATTTCAGTGAAGTGTTTTTGTCAGGGCGATTCTTAAATTCTGTTTTCTGTAATTCACGGAAAACATCTTCAAACAATTTTAAACGTCCGGGGTCATAAGGAGTGCCGAATGCTCTTGCAATAGCAATAGGCGAGGAAAGAATTTTAGAAGGATGTGTGTTTAGCAAAGCGCTTATCATTTTATTAAGCTTGTCAAACTCCTTTTGCATTTTAAGTTTCTTAGCAATGACTTTTGCACTGTCCCGCACCTTGTTTATTTCTTCTTCACCGTTTGCACGGATAATTTGCTCCAGCTTTTCTTCTATCTCCGGCAACGTTAAAGTTTTGGAAGCAGGCCCGGGGTTCTTTGTTACCTGTAGATTCTCTAAAAAAGCTCTTGCTTTTTGTGAAGCGAATAATTCTCCAAAGAAAGCACTGTCGCCCTCTATAGGCTTATGGCCCTGCAGGAATCGAATAGTAATGCCGGGGAGTTTTACTTTCCGGGTATAGGTATAGGTGAGAAAGATATGTCCTGCTTTGGTTGGCTCAAATTCAAAAGCACTACGATGGCTAAGCAAAGCGCCCGGATATAGCTTGCTGAGAATTTGAAACAAATTTCTTTTTACAATTTCCCTGATCGGCTCCTTCAAATTTGAAGAATATATACGCGGGGCAATCTTCCTGATTTTTCCCTGCTTAAGCAGGTTATTAACTTGTTTGGAAATCCTTTTGTCCGACGAACCAAATATGACTTCCTGTAAGTGTGTGGGGGGATTATTTTCCATTATAAACGATTTATACGGCAAAAATAGAGAATATTTTCCAGTATAAGGTATATTTTGGAAAATATTTTCCAATATAACTCAATTTGAACCTATAATTGATTTATCGGGGAGGAGAATATTTTCCAGTAAAAGGTGCAAATAATAAAGAAATGGAGAAAGTTTTCCAGTATAATGGCAAAAAGGGAGAAATTTTTCCAACATAATGCAAGTAAGGCATCCAACTGATTCAAATTTCCCAATCAGTGATTGGGGAATTTGGGATTTCCGCAACAGTGATGCGGAAATGTTGCACTTTAAAGATTGCTCAATTTTGAATCAGCTAATTTACTTTCCCTTCTCCACTACATCTGATGGTTGTAATTGAAAGAGTTTATCCACCGTTGCATTAAGAACAAATGCGATTTTTAAGGCGAGCAATACCGAAGGATGCTTTCTGCCTTTTTCGATGGCGTGGATTGTTTGCCTGGACACGCCGATTTTGGCGGCAAGCTTGACTTGGGTAAGCTTGCATTTGGTTCGTTCAGCTTTTACTGAATTTTTCATGGGGCGGGGGCTCGATTAAAAATGTAAACTTTAGTTTATATTTTGGGTTTTCTTATTTGGCTGTTATTTTTCATTTTCTTTTATCCTCCGCTCCTTTATCGAATGCAATGAGATTAAACATTTCTCTCATCCGGCTTCTTACCCTGTTGCCGTATAGCTTTTCGATCTCGGAACTATTCAGGTTTGTTGTGATGTGGGTGACCAGCTTCCGGGATACGAAAAGGTCGTAGCGGGAAAGGAGAACTTCTGCCATCACATTGCATTCGTTGCCGTAATATTTCAGGTTACTTTCTGTACCGAGATCATCAAAGCAATATATAGGAAGTTCTCCTGAGCGGTCGTTAATTGCCTGGCGGCTGTAACGGTGGATCACTTCATACCCATCTTGAATGAAGTCAAATGAAATATCCCTGCAGGACTTCATGATATGCCGGTGAGTTGGTGGCAGGAAATGGCGCATCAGCGACATGAGCGAAGTTTTGCCGCAACCGATGGGACCGCAAAGCAAGATTCCTTTGTTGAGATTTATTTTGTATTGCTCCGCTTTTTCTGCATCGCGGAAAAAGTAAGCAAGCAATTTTGAAATGAGTTCGTGATCGGATTTGAGAATGGCGAAGGACTCATTGAAATTTTGCTTGCCCTTTTCCTCCAGCATTTGCAAGCATTGCGCAAATGAAATTGGTTCAGGATCACTGCCAGTGATCACTGCACTGATGGAAAAAGCCTCATTCTGGGACCCACTCCCAGGGAGTGGGGTGGCGCTCGAATCTGATTCATTAGTCTGATCTTTAAAGCGGTTCATAATAATTTTTATTGTTATCGGTTTGTGGATTGCCGGGCCTGTCGGTAAACAGCTTTAGCTGTTTAGTTTTTGGGGCAAACTGACTGATGTTGATTATCCAGTTACGGGCTGATGCTTTCCAATCTTGCATTGGCGCCTTGCCGCCAACTTTCCAGCCGTTGGACTGGAAGTAGTTGAAGAATTTGTTTGCTTCAACTATAGATTGATTTTCTGATTCAAAAAAGATTTCGATTTCGGAGAGTTGCGGTGGAATAACCTCACCCCGACCCTCTCCATTTGAAGAGGGAGAAATCTTTTTCTTTTTTTGCGCGGAACCTTTTTTTCTTTTTCGAAGCTGCTGCGAGGTTGCGGCCGCTTCCAAAACAGTTTCTTCAATCTTATTTTTTAGATTGCGCTTGTGTGTGTGCCCGTTTACACTGTTTACTTTGTTTAATAAGTTTATATTGTTTATAGAAGGGTTCAGTAGTTGTTCAGTGCTTGTCCCATTTTTGATACGCTTTAGTTCCAGAGGTTGTTCAGTAGTTGTCCCGAAATTGAACAAGTAAACCAAGCTTCCTTTTAGTGGATTGTGCGAAGGTTTGTAGCTGATGTATCCGAAGTTATGCAGCTCTTTGATGCAGCGATGATAGGTGCCCTTTGCACCTATCTTGCTGATGCGCATAACTTCATTGCGTGCAATGGAGACAGGATTTCTGAAACGACTGATGTTCCAGAACTGGAACAGCGCCACATATAAACTAACATGGCTGCTGTTTAACCTGTCATCTTTTGCTACACGATCAAAAAATGCTGTCATGTGAAGGATGTAATTCATCAAGCGACCTCAACCCTGGCTCCCCTCTCCCTACGACAAGCTCAGGGAGCGCTAAAGGAGAGGGGAAGAGACACATACATTAACTACCAGGGTGGCGAGAACATTATCTTATCCTTGTTTTGTTCTTCTCCAGCAGCTTTTGAATATCATCATAAGAATAGAAGATGATACCACCGACTTTTGAAAAAGCAAGCGTACCGTTGATCCGGAGGTTTTGAAGTGTGCCCGGCGAGATGCTGAGCAGCTTGCGCACCTCAGGGGATTTAAGCCACTTTTTAGTTTGTGACTGCGCACCGGAAGTAAAGAGTTCTTTTAATTCTGCAAACAGTTCTTGCTTGAATTGCTTGAGGTCTTCTTTGGTAAGGAGTTCTACTGACATAATTTTACAATTAGAGTTAAACAGTTGCAAAACTGCGCAAGTGAGATCAAAGCTTTTCCCAAGGGGTTACCAAGGTGGGAGAAATTAATTTGAAAATGTGCTTATTTGAAAATTTTAAAATGAAGAAAAATATTTAACGCAGAGGGCGCAAAGAAGAACCGCAAAGAGCGCAGAGAAAAAAGTAGTCAGTAGCAGCGGGCAGTATAATTCCGCTCATGTGCATGGCGTGCACCTGACAAACCCATCATGTACATATTTTCCTATTTCATGTACATGAGTGGGGTCATATTAGGGATAAAAAAGGGAGAGACGCAGTTATTTATTCTAACGAATGCGATATTATAATTTATAAAAAAACAAAGGGTCATCCACCTCACTCATGGAATGGACGAACTAAAGGAGATTATAAATCAATGGACTTTAAATTCATTAACATTAATACAGTTGTAGGCGTAGTGAGCTGCAAAGCGCATGTATCATCTATAGATCAAAAACATAAGGATTATATTTCCCAGATGACTTCATTTACTAAGAACATTTGGCTATTTAGCGAATACTGTAATTTCAATACATATAATAAATTAAAAACAAGGGCAAAAGGAATAGGGTACAAGGATTTCTGGTGCTTGTATGAATGGAATGAAAAAGAGGCCCCAAAAGTAAAAATTGATGTTTGGGAAGCTTTTGACAAGAAGATTATTGCTTTGGCAAAAAAATATTAATCTGAGCGATAAAAGCCTGTTGGAAAACCTCATATATAAAACTTTTTGTGTAAACGGTATTCAATGATATCAATCGCTAAAATTCTCAATATTGCAGGCCTTGTAATTAGCATGGCCGGAGCAATGTTGGTCTATCTTAATACTCCCAAGGTTAATTTTCAAATTTATTTGTATAATGAAAGTGAAAGACCTGAAAAGGAGAGAAAAGCAAAAGCTATGAATCGAAGAACAAAACAAGGAATGCTTTTTATCTTTTTCGGATTCCTACTGCAATTAATAGCATTATTCTTTTGATGCGCGGAGATTAATTAACCTGCTGTTTTTGACTTAGCAGAGCTTTTGTTCATCCGTTCGCGCAGCGCTTTCATATCATTACTCAGTTTCTTCTGAACGATCTTTGCATAGATCTGAGTTGTACGGATCGAGTTATGACCTAACATCGCGGAAACACTTTCTATCGGAACATCATTTGAAAGGGTAACAGTCGTTGCAAAGGTATGACGGGCCGTATGAGAGGTTAAATGCTTTTTAATGCCGCATAGCTCTGCAATCTCACTTAAGTATGCATTAAATTTCTGATTGCTGATCACCGGCAGCAGCTTATCATTAGCAATGCAGTAAGGATGTGTTTTGTACTTTTCAATTATTTCGAGCGCCACCGGGAGCAACATTACATTCTCCTGGCTGTCGGTTTTTATACGTTTCGTCTGAATCCACTTTTCACCATCGAGACCGATACAAACTTCCTGCGATGTGAAGCTTGCGACATCTGAAAAAGCATACCCGGTGTAACAACAGAAAATATACACATCCCTTACCTCCGCAAGTCTCTTTATAAGCATTGGCTTTTGATACATTGCGTCAAGTTCCTCCTGTGATAAGATTTCCCTTTCAGGATTCTGATAGGTGCATTTGAAGCTTAAAAGCGGATTAGAGGGCAGCCATTCATTAGCTACGGCAACATTCATGATCTTCTTTATGTTTTTAATATACTTCATGGCCGTGTTGCTTTGCAAACCTTGTTTAGTGGTTAGAAAATGCTCGAACTCGGTAATGAATCTAAGCTTTATTTCAGGAAGCGGTTTATCTGAAACATTGTGTTTCTCCTTCAAGAATTCTATCACCTTGCCTTTGGTGATCTCGAAGCGCTTCAAAGTTTTAAAAGAAAGGCTTCCGGTGGCCGCCTTTTCCTTAAATTTAAGATTGTGATAATCGAAAGCTTCGCAGATAGTCTTCGACTTTTCTTCAATGCCCATGTATGCATTACGGACCATTTCAGAGGAAACATATTCGTTACAGCTGGCGAGTACATTGTAATGCTTCTGCAGATCACCGCGCACCTGGTTAAGGTAATTATTGAAGGTTTTTGCATCCTCACTATTACCTTTGATAATTCCGGCGTGGACATCCCATTTCTCCGGCTCTATCTTCTTACCAAGTGAAAACTGTGAGCGTTTGCCGTTAACAGTTAAACGAGCCCAAACCGGGGCCTTGCCTTCATACATCTTTGTTCTGATAATCATAAAGAGGATGGACATGTCTTGATTTACTTTCATAGTTTTAGAGTTTTTAAAGGTTACCTCGAGATTACCTTGTTTTTGTTTTAAACCAGCTTGCTTTACTATCATTTCATTTTTCAGACCCCTTATCTGACAATGGTTTCAGAGGAATTCGGCTACCAAAGATATATAGAATAGAAGGTTACCGTGAAGGTTACCTTTGCGATGGGATTTAGTGGTTGAAGTTGGTTGAAGAAAAAACAAAAATCCCCAAAAACATAGTTTTTAGTGGATTTCGTTGGAGATTGATTGGTGGGTTGTGATCCCGCTGGGATTCGAACCCAGGACCCCTACATTAAAAGTGTAATGCTCTACCAGCTGAGCTACGGAATCGTTATTTTTTTGAGGCGGCAAAGATAGATTCATAAACCGAAGTTACAAGCCTTGATTTTATATTTTATTAAAATGATTTGATGCTCATTTGATATGCCTTCTTAATGATTAATGCATGAAGCCTGAAAGGAAAAATATTTTTCTTTTGCAAAGCCTTTTTATCTTTGTCCAAAATATCATCTAACTTTTAAATCCCAAATCATGAAAAAGACATTGAATTCTCTTTTAATTGCATTCATCTTAACAAGTGCTGCGCAAATTGCAACTGCGCAGACAAACAAAATAAGCGAAGGAAAAATTATTTACGACATTACTTATCCGGGTACAGAGCTTGATCAGAACACGATGGCTATGATGCCTTCCGATGCAACATTTTACGTTAAGAAGGATATGTCCCGTATGGAAATGAAGATGGGGGCAGGATCCGTAATTTCCATAAGCAATGCAAAAGACGGGAATACGACTACCCTCATGGATATGATGGGAAGTAAAATGGCTCTTAAGACTACCAAAGACGATGTGAAGAAGGCAAAAGAAAAGGCAGGAAAGCCGGAAGTAAAAATTACGGACGAAACCAAAGATATAGCCGGTTATAAATGTACTAAAGCAATTGTTACCATGACGGGAAAGGAAAAGCAGACTTTTAACGTTTGGTTTACAAAGGATATTGAAGCAAAAAACAGTACAAGCCATCAAATTGAGGGTATTGATGGTTTCATGATGGAGTTTGAGTTTCAACAACAAGGGATTACGATGAAAATGTCCGTTCGCAGCGTAGAGTCGCAGAAGGTGGATGATGCCATGTTTAAAATACCGGATGGCTATAAAGAAATGTCAATGGATGACTTGAAGAAAATGCAGGGTGGGGCAAGATAAATCCTTGTCTGCCTGACTACCCTGATTTTTTCTTTAATATTGGTGATTGAAAGATCAAATTAATTTTAAATACCGGCGTTATTATATAAGCTCTTCGGTTGTCCGAAGAGCTTTTTTATTGAGTTTAACACCCTTTAATATTGTTATTAACCTTGTTTAAAAAAAGATATGCATAAGACATTATTCTATCTTCATAGAATATAGGTAATAGTAACTTTATGCCTCATCAATTTGATTGAATCAATGGCTCGGAACAAAATGAAATCGGAGGAACCTGAAGAACAACCAGCATCTAAAAAGGAAGCAGGGGGGAAGGGATTTATGCAGAATACTGCTTTGTTTTTCAAAGATGAGCGAACACATAAAATTGCCGGCTTGCTCTGCCTTTTGCTTTCTCTGTATCTGTTTATTTCATTTACATCCTATTTCTTTACCGGCAACAAAGACCAGGTACTGGACGGAACCACAGCGGGAAACTGGATGGGGCATTTCGGCAGAATTGCTTCACGATTGTTTATTTATGAGTGGTTTGGCATTGCTTCATACATTGTTCCTTTTTTATTGTTCCTGAGAGGTGTCAAAATCCTTTTTGGCATTAATTTGCTTCCATTCGGTAAAACTTTACGTTATTCTTTTTTCACAGGGATATGGACTTCCACTTTTCTTGGATATGTATTTCATTCGTCAAGCTTGCTTGTTCTCGCAGGCGGTTATGGTTTTCAGATGAGCCAATCGTTGAATGAAATGATTGGAATACCTGGAACGGGATTTCTTCTTGTTTTCGCCGGGCTCACCTTCAGTGTTGTAGTATTTAACATTTCTTTCAAACGAATAGCGAAAGAAATAATTGCCGAAGCACCGGTAATGCAAAGTGTAGTAGCGGAAGGAGAAGTCATTGAAGACGTTATTACTCCAAATAAATTTATAGAAGAAGAAAAGATTGAAGACGCAACACAACCCATTGAACTTTCTGTTGAAGAGGAAGAGGAACAAGAGGATGTTGAAGAAGAAGAAAACGAGCTATCACTTGAAGTAGTTGAAACTAATGTTCCCCTTGCTATTGTTGAAAGCAAACCCGATGAACTGATTGATGAAGAAGTTGAAGGCGCTCTGCCACATGCAGAAGGTGAATATGATCCTAAGCTTGATCTGTCGAATTATCAATACCCGATTCTTGATCTTCTTGAAAACTACGGCGACAAGAAAATTGAAGTGAATAAGGAGGAGCTTGAAGCCAATAAGAATAAGATTGTAGAAACACTTAGTCATTACAATATAGGTATTGATAAGATCAAAGCTACCATCGGGCCAACAGTTACCCTTTTTGAAATTGTTCCTTCGGCGGGAATTCGCATTTCAAAGATTAAGAATCTGGAAGATGATATTGCACTAAGCTTGTCTGCGCTTGGAATCCGCATTATTGCACCCATGCCCGGTAAAGGAACGATCGGCATAGAAGTGCCTAACCAGAAGCCGGAAATTGTGCCAATGAAAGCATTGCTTGCTTCAGAAAAGTTTGTGAATGCTGAGATGGAGCTTCCAATTGCTTTAGGAAAAACTATCTCGAATGAAGTTTTTGTAGTTGATCTTGCCAAGATGCCTCACTTGCTTATGGCGGGTGCTACAGGACAGGGGAAGTCTGTCGGGTTGAATGCTGTTCTTGTTTCATTGTTATATAAGAAGCATCCTGCCCAGGTTAAGTTTGTGCTCGTTGATCCGAAGAAAGTAGAGCTCACTCTTTTTAAGAAGATTGAAAAACACTTTCTTGCCAAGCTTCCGGGTGAAGACGATGCCATCATCACGGATACAAAGAAGGTGGTGAACACGCTCAATTCTCTTTGTATTGAAATGGATCAGCGGTATGACCTGATGAAAGATGCGCAGGTGAGGAATATCAAAGAATACAATACAAAGTTCATTGCACGTAAACTCAATCCAACAAACGGTCATCGTTTTCTACCATATATAGTACTTGTAGTGGATGAATTTGCTGACCTCATCATGACGGCAGGGAAAGAAGTGGAAGCTCCCATTGCCCGTCTTGCACAACTGGCGAGAGCTATCGGCATTCATCTTATTATAGCCACTCAGCGTCCATCAGTCAATATTATTACCGGAACAATTAAAGCCAACTTCCCTGCCCGTATCGCTTTCAGGGTTACTTCCAAGATTGACTCGCGCACCATTCTTGATGCAGGCGGCGCTGACCAATTGATAGGTCGCGGCGATATGCTTCTTTCCACAGGCGCTGATGTCATCAGACTGCAATGCGCATTTGTTGACACACCGGAAGTGGAGCGCATTACCAACTTCATCGGCGACCAGCATGGCTATGCTGATGCTCACCTGTTGCCTGAATATGTTGACGAAAGCGGGGAAGGTTCCAAAGATTTCGATCCAAGCGACGAGCATGATGCTTTATTTAATGATGCAGCAAGAATAGTTGTACAGCATCAACAGGGATCTGCTTCCTTGCTGCAACGCAGGTTGAAATTAGGATATAATCGTGCAGGACGAATTATAGATCAGCTTGAAGCAGCAAGAATCATAGGGCCTTTTGAAGGCAGCAAAGCCCGTGAAGTATTAATAAAAGACCCCCAGACTCTGGAACAGATTTTGCATAATGCAGAATCGAGAATTGAAGGTTAAAGGCAAGCTTTTACCCTGATTTCCATAATCAATCAAAGATTTAGACCTTTGCACCTATTATTAACTACCAAAAGATGAGATTTTTCATTTTTGTTTTTGCCTTTACAATCGCCTGTTGCAACGCTGCGTTTAGTCAAAAGAAAGCGCCTATTGCTACTGCCGCCCCTACTCTGTCCGGCCAGCCCGTTCAGCAGACGGATAAGGAGGCGCAGGAAATACTGAAAGGCGTGAGTGCCAAATACAAAAGCTATAAATCTGTGAAGGCAACTTTCATTGTTACCATTGAGAATCCTGATGATAAATCGAAGGATGTGCAGAAGGGAACTATATATCTTAAAGGAAACAAGTATAAGGTGAATGTAGCCGGGCAGGATGTTATCTCAGATGGCAAAACGGTGTGGACGTATGTAAAAGACGGTAATGAAGTGCAGATCAACAATGTGAAGAACGATGAAAACTCCATCACGCCTTCTAATATATTTACTATATATGAAAAAGGATTCCTGTTTAAGTTTGCAGGAGACCAGACAACAAACGGAATGGTTTACCAGTTAGTAGAGCTTGTGCCTGTTGATCCTAAGAAAAAGAACTTCTTCAAAATCAAATTGACGATCAATAAGAACGATAAGTTCATTACTGCTGCAAAGGTTTTTAATAAAAACGGAAGCATACACACCATCGCTTTGGATAAGTTCACACCCGATGTTATGACAGAAGATTCTATCTTCACCTTCAGCGCAGCGAGTTATCCTGGTGCTGAGGTTATTGATCTGCGTTAATTTAAGTTACCCTGTAATTCTTAAATTCTCCCGGATTATATCCTGTTCTTTTTCTAATCCAGTTAAGGAAACGAATGCGTAAAGATGCTTTTGATGCGAGCTTCTCCTCGAAATTAAAATTCCAGTCAGCCTTCTTTATTCGTTCATACATGATCTTTGGATGGCTGCCTTCAAATCTGGTGAGACTGTCAATAGCAGAATAATCATATTCCCTTGTCAATCCATGCTGCCGTTTGATCCATTCATCCTCATGCCAAAGCTTATCAAAGGCAACTCTTTTCTGTTCCTGCACGCATGGGTTCTTGACCCATCCATAATGATATATAGTGGCATCTACATATTTAACACACAGCTTCCTTCCGTCCTTACGAAAGCTCATAGCATCACACCATGAGCGAATGTTTTTGTCATTACGAACAATGCGTATTTCCTTCTTAATCCATTTATGTGAATCGGCTACATAATCATACGCACCATAGAAGTTGACATGATCAAAAAGCAAGCCCTCTACACTCTTGTCATTTTGCCACAACTGCATAGCTGCCCTTATCTTCTCCATATCATTTTCATGAAACACTTCATCTGCCTGAACATAGAATGCCCAGTCGCTGTCAGGAGAAATGGCATCAAATGCTTTATTGGTTTCTATGGCAAGAACGTGTCCTCCTTCGCGCAAGGAATCATCCCAAACAGTTTCAATAATTTTAATTTTGTCCGACTTGATGGAACGAATAACTGCAAGCGTATCGTCATCAGATTTACCAACGGCAACAACCATCTCATCACAAAGAGGAAGAATAGAAAGAATGCTTTCTACAACAGGATAATCGAACTGAACGGCATTTTTGACAAACGTAAAGCCTGAAACTTTCATTACCTGTTTATATAATAGTTAAGCCGGTTGGTCTGTAAGTAACGTCCACTCACCTTCCGGCGAAAACTCATCATGTTTGTTTTAGGCCCTATTTCGATGCGTCGTATGCGAAGCTCGTCCTGCGTCCATTCTTCGGGCCCAAATATAGTGGTTATCCCGAAACTGAAAGCCGACTCCCCTATTAGCTTCAGTGTATCTTCATTGTATGCGCCAAACGGATAAGAAAAACTCACCGGCTTCTTGTCTAACAGTTCTTCCAAATCCTTAAAGCATCCGTTTATTTCTTTGCGTTGAATAGCTTCTGAGGATTCCTTCATATCTATATGATGTTGTGTGTGTCCCCCAAACTCAATTCCGTAAGCATCCATTTCGTGAACCTGCTGCGTGTTCAATAAATCAAGTGTTGGCTCTCCTTCTGCAGTGCCCCATTCATTCCACTTTAATCCGGTAACGAGAAAGATGACTGCCTTAAAGCCAAACTCTTTTAGAATCGGGAACATGATGCTGTAATTGTCTGCGTATCCATCATCAAACGTAAGAATAACTTTTTTATTGTTCCCATCTTGAGCGGGCAGATGTTCAAGATCGCGAAAGGTGAGGGTTTGATAGCCATTATCGCTAAGCCATTGCATCTGCCTGCGAAATTGCTTTTCTTTTACATATAACTTATGCCGCCCTATGGCACTCGTTTCATTAACCACGCGGTGATAAAGGAGAATGGGAAGCTGGTAAGTATAGTTCACGAGTGCAAGTATAACAGGAAAATGTTCAATGTTCAAAGTTATTCCGTTCAAAGTTACCCTCAACTTTGAACATTGAACTGAAAAACTTTGAACCTGTTTCTATTCCTTCACAAACTTCTTCATAACACTTCCGCCCTCCCATTTCAGTTGAAGAAAATACACGCCTATGGGGAGGGAGGAAATATTAATTGCGGATTGCGGATTTGTGATTGCGGATTGAGTAACCTCCTGCCCCAGCACATTCATTATCGAAACAGTTGCCTTTTGCCAGGCATTGAATGATGTATGAATAGTAAGTTGATTGCCGGCAGGGTTGGGATATATAGAAATGCTTGCTGCATCAATGCTATAGGTAGGTATGCCGACAGCTTTATGCGTGGAAATAAAATCCCCAAATGCAATCGGGTGACTGCCAACTTTAATTGTATCAGTAACCGTATTGGTAGCTGTGTTTATTACACTTACAGTACTATCTCTTAAATTCGTAACATATACCTTACTTCCATCTGCGCTCACAGATACAGCATAAGGATTACGACCAACTGCAATTGTATCAATAACTGTATTTGTTGCAACATTAATAACAGAAACTGTATTATCACCATAATTCGTTATATAAGCCGTCTGCGCCCCGCAGAATTGGGCGGCAAGCATAAGAGATAGAGTAAAGAGAAGGGGTATTGTCTTATTCATGGTATGAAAGTTTGCACTAAGGTAGATAAAAACCTGCTTGGGGCTGATTTTATATAAATAAACAAGAATAAGACTGCAATTCATCGCTATCAAGAGACAATAGATAAGGATTAAACAGGGTTTGATAACGATTAAAGAAGGATAGATAAGGATTAAACGGGGTTTGATAACGATTAAAGGACGATAGATAAGGATTAAATGGCGTTTGATAAGGATTAAACGTCAATAGATAAGGATTAAACCACGATAGATAACGATTAAACGACGATAAACAAGGAAGAAACCTGAAATTGTTGTTACGTGTGATGTAAGAATTGGAGCGTATTGTTGTTATTTTAGAATATATAAGCATGAAATTGATCTTTTTCGGGCTGTTTCTTACATCATTTTCGGGCTGTAAAAAAATATTTTATGTTTTAAAGGGTTCAAAGTGAATAATATATACAATATATAAATCCGTATTTCTTGCATCTGCAAGCCTGTGGCTTCAATGTGGCAACTTCGAGTCCAAAATTGCCTATAACTACCCATGTCAGTTATCCTTGACTTGATAGTTTCATAACAAAGTGAAACGCGGAAAAAGGAAACTAAGATTAGAAAGGAGATGGAAGCGATGAAAAAAGTAAAATTAGGTTTATACAAGCTAAGTACTTTAGGTCTTATTTCACTTGCAACTCGTATATTTACATATATGACTTCAAATTTAAATTTTTTAACTCCACCTTCGTTATTAACATTACAAACGTTGACTTTGGATTTAGAAAATAGTTATACTGAAGCTGCTGCTACACATAGCAAGCAGGCGTATGCGCAGGTGAGAACAAACGTGCAGGCTCTTCGTGCTTTCCTTGTTGTCATGGCAGATTATATTAATATGATAGCGCAGGGAAATGAAACGATAATCCTGTCGGCCGGAGTTGATGTTACTAAAAATCGTGTGAATGCGCCGGTGCCAGCAATGGTAACGAACGTGGTTGCAACCTTCACCAATAATCCGAATACGATTATAGTGAGTTGGAAACTCTCGGTATATGCGCGTACATACGATTTGTTTGTGACTACTAATCCGTACACCGGCACGTGGACCCTTGTTGAAACAACTGCGAAAAAGGAAGTGCTCGCTGCTAATTTAACAGCAGGCACGCGTTACTATTTCAAGGTTGTGGCAATAGGCACAGCAGGTGCATCAACCCCAAGTGCGGTTGTAAACGGCATGACTATCACTAACACAATACCTGTATAAGGTAAAGCGTGAGATAGAAGTGTTTTTAAAAGAAGCGCCCCGATATATATCGGGGCGTTTTTGCTTTATTACTGTGCTGTCAGGTTTCCAAACCTGACAGTGCTTAATATATATAAAGCATCAGGTTGAGAAACCTGACGCGACAAAAAAGTTATTTAGTTCAATGTTCAAAGTTCATGTAAGGCATAACATTGAACTTAAAAACTTTGAACGTTGAACTGAATTACTTCCTGAACTTCTGCGCCATCTTTTCCTCGCCCCATTCTTTGTTGGTTAGCATAGGCACAAAGCGGAAATCTTTTAGCTCATGCGTTTCAAAAGTAGTGTCGCCGGTTTTGAAAATGGTTGTCATGACTTGCACATTGCCTGCGCCAACGGGTATGACCAGGATGCCTCCTGTTTTTAATTGCTTCTTTAAATCTTCAGGTATATATGGCGCAGCGGCAGTTACAATAATCTTGTCGAACGGGGCGAAGGCAGGCAGGCCCTTGTAGCCGTCGCCATAAAAAAGCTTCGGATTATAACCCAATGCAGGCAGAAGCTCTTTCGCCTTGTCGTGCAGCTCCTTTTGCCTTTCGATGGAATAGACTTTTGCGCCCATTTCCAGCAGGATGCTGCACTGATAGCCTGAGCCCGTTCCAATTTCAAGCACCTTATCGCCTTTCTTTATGTCGAGCAATGAAGACTGGTAAGCAACGGTATAGGGCTGCGAAATAGTTTGCCCCGCCCCTATCCTGAATGCATAATCGGAATAGGCCTGCGCAAGAAATGCGGGATCAAGAAACAGATGGCGCGGCACACGCTCCATGGCAGCAAGCACGCGCTCATCAGTAATGCCTTTGGCACGCACCTCTTTTACGAGCTGTTTCCTCATGCCTTGGTGCTTGAAGGTATCGGTGGTTATGTTGATTGACATTTCTATTCTTTAAACTTATTTCTTTGCAAAATTAACCACATATTTACTTGTATATCATAAAAATTGCTATCTTAGCCAAGATTCTTTTTTTTACGTGCAACGAAAGTCACCATAAGAATCGTCTTATAATTGAACGTGTAAACTTCTTATCCACATAACGCCTGTTAATGGTTCTATTTTTACTCTGAGTAAATAAATTACTTTTGCAGAAATATATAGAAACATGCTTTGTATAGGCGTTTTAGGGGCGGGTCATCTTGGAAAAATTCATCTAAAGCTGTTAAAAGAGCTTGGAAACGTGGCTTTGGTGGGCTTTTTCGATCATAATCCCAAGGTATCGCAACAGGTGGCGGAAGAATTTGGAGTGACTGCTTTTCAGTCAGCGGAAGATCTTATTGATGCTTGCGATGCATTGGATATAGTTACTCCCACGGTTGCCCATTACGAATATGCGGTGAAGGCAATCAAGAAATCGAAGCATATTTTTATTGAGAAGCCTGCTACCTCCTCCGTAAAGGAAGCCCGCAAGCTGCTGAAGCTGGCAAGCGAGGCAGATATAAAGGTGCAGGTGGGGCATGTGGAGCGATTCAATCCTGCTTTTCTCGCTGCAAAAGATCATTTCAACAACCCCATGTTTATTGAAACGCACCGCCTCGCAGAATTCAACCCGCGCGGAACAGATGTATCCGTAGTGCATGACCTGATGATACATGATATAGATATTGTGCTCAGTGTAGTAAAGTCGTCAGTAAAGAATATATATGCAAGCGGCGTTGCTGTCATGAGCGATACTGCCGACATCGCCAATGCACGTATTGAGTTTGATAATGGCTGCGTTGCCAACCTCACTGCCAGTCGCATATCCTTAAAGAACATGCGTAAGAGCCGTTTCTTTCAGCGCGATGCTTACATCGCCGTGGATTTTCTTAAGAAGAAAACGGATATTGTACGATTGAAGAATCTGGCAGGTGAGCCTGGTCCGTTAGATGTAACTATTGATTTAGGCAAAGGAAAAGGAAGCAAGCTTATCTATTTTGATTCGCCGGAAGCTGAACCGGGCAATGCCATTCAAATGGAATTGAAATTATTTATTGAAAGCATTCTGGAGAATACAACACCAGCAGTTACGCTGGAGGATGGCTGCAATGCCCTTGACGTAGCGCACCAGGTGATGGAAAAGCTGAATGCTACTTTAAATGTATTGATATGAAAAGATTTAGAATTAGTTGGCAGTTGGCAGTTGGCAGTTGGCAACGAATAAACTACAGAGCTTACTGCTTACTGCTTACTGCTTACTGCCTGCTGTTTTCTGCCTGCAATCTCATTAATCCCGCCAGCCCCGTTCCTTCGTATTTGAGAATAGAAAAGATAACGCTCACCACTGACCCTGCCACGCAGGGTTCAAGAAACAACGCTATTACCGATGCATGGGTGTTTGTTGATGAACAGGTAATTGGTGTTTTTCAAATGCCCGTTAATGTGCCAATACTCTTTTCAGGCATTCACACCATAACCATAAAACCGGGAGTAATACTCAACGGCATTGCAGCAACACGCATTGACTATCCTTTCTATACCTCTTATGTTCAGACTGTAAATCTTGTGCCGGGGCATATAGATACCATTCAATCCGCATCAGTAACATATAACAATTGCACCTTCGCTTTGCTCGAAGATTTTGATCAGGCAGGACTCAAACTTACACATTCACCTTATTATACTGATTCAATCCATATCATCAGTGATCCCGCCATCGGCCTTCTTGAAGGAAAGTGCGGAGCTGCCCTGCTCAATGCCGGCGATCCCTCTTTCTGGTTCACATGCATTGACTCGTTCCCTATGCCAATAGGAAGCATCCGGTATATGGAGATTAACTATAAGGGAAATTATCCTTTCGCAGTCGGGCTTCAGTCGTTTGTCAATGGCATTGCTATAAATAACGGCGATGACATTGTAATATTGAAACCATCAAGCACATGGCAGAAAATATATGTTGACCTGAATATCCTCAACGCTCAGGATCCGCTCGTAGCAAGCGCAACATATTTTAAGGTATATATGCAGAGCGTGCTTGACCTCACCGTGCAACCATCGGCTGCTATTTATTTTGATAATATAAAAGTAATTCACAACGGATGAATAAGCGCCTGCAAACCATCAAATACATTGTTGCAGACTGGTTTGCAGCCGCTGCGGCGTGGGGTTTGTTTTATGCTTACAGGAAGCTTGTTATCGAAACTGTTAAATATGGATCGTATGTTCATTTCACCATTGATGAGAAATTTGTGTTGGGTATTATCTTCGTTCCAATCTTCTGGCTCATTCTCTATGCACTGACGGGAAGTTATAAAGATATATATCGCAGGTCAAGGTTGAAAGAGCTTGGACAAACAATTTATCTTTCACTCATCGGCGTTCTTGTTATCTTCTTTACATTACTTCTCAATGACACAGTCATTAATTACAAAACATATTATCATACTTTCTTTACTTTGCTTAGTCTTCATTTCACTTTCACTGAAATTCTACGTTTTATGCTCTCTACACAAACTGCCCACAGAATAAGAAATAAAGAAATCGGCTTCAACACATTGCTTGTTGGAAGCAATCAAAATGCCCTGAATTTATTTAATGATATAGAAACTAAATACAGGAGTGAAGGCACCAAGTTCATTGGCTTTGTTCATGTGGACGTTCCAAGCAACGGGATATTGCTTGGCAAACATCTTCCTCACCTCGGAGGCATTAATGAAATCAATAACGTCATCCGCAAGCACAAGGTGGAAGAAGTATTGATTGCCATTGAATCATCCGAACATGAAAGCATCGGGAGAATATTGAGCGGCCTGGAAGATGCTCCTGTCATTGCCAAGATCATTCCGGACATGTACGACATTCTTTCAGGGCAAGTGAAGATGAATGCCATTTTCGGCGCGCCTCTTATCGAAATATCTCCATACTTAATGCCTATATGGCAGCAATCTATTAAACGTATACTGGACATTGTTCTTTCTTTGTTTGTCATTATCATACTTTCTCCACTATATCTCTTTACCGCTTTAGGCGTGAAGCTTTCTTCCAAAGGATCGCTGTTTTATAGCCATGAGCGGATCGGGTTGCATGGCCAGCCGTTCCGCATATATAAGTTTCGTTCTATGGTAAAGAATGCTGAAACCAACGGGCCCATGTTATCAAGCGAGAACGATGCACGCATAACTAACTTCGGCCGATGGATGCGTAAAATCCGGTTGGATGAAATTCCGCAGTTTTACAATGTGCTGATTGGAGACATGAGCATTGTTGGACCACGTCCTGAACGCCAGTATTTCATTGACCAGATCATGAAGACCGCTCCTCATTACCGTCATCTTCACAAAGTGCGCCCCGGCATCACGTCGTGGGGACAAATAAAATTCGGATACGCTGAAAACGTTGACCAGATGGTGGAGCGGCTTAAATTTGATCTTATATATATCGAGAACATGTCTTTGGCGCTCGACTTCAAAATAATGATTTACACGGCATCCATCATACTTCAACGAAAAGGAAAGTAATAATAGAATTTTAAAATTAAAAATGTTAAATTGTTGTATTGCAAAATTGTTATAGTATTGTTGCAGAAGCAATTTAACAATTTATCAGTTTAACAATTAAACAATTAAGAATGAAAAACATTTCAGTGATAGGAGCAGGAACCATGGGCAACGGCATTGCTCATGTATTTGCACAGTATAACTTCAAAGTAACTTTGATTGATGTATCGAAGGAAGCTCTTGAGAAAGCATCAGGCACCATTACTAAGAACCTCGACAGAATGCTTGCAAAGGAAAAAATCACTTCTGATGATAAAGCTAAAACCCTTTCCAATCTCACCTACAACACATCTATTACTGAAGGCGTCAAAAACGCAGAGTTGGTAATAGAAGCCGCCACTGAAAATACTGATCTCAAGTTAAAAATCTTTCGGGAACTGGATGTCGCCTGTGCTTCTTCTGCTATTCTTGCCACCAACACCTCCTCTATATCCATTACAAAAATTGCTTCTGTTACAAAGAGAGCAGATAAAGTAATAGGCATGCACTTTATGAATCCCGTGCCTGTTATGAAATTGATTGAAGTGATTCGCGGCTATTCAACCTCTGACGAAACAACACAGACAATTTTTAATCTCTCCAAAAAACTGGATAAAATTTCCGTCGAAGTAAATGATTATCCCGGATTTATTGCCAACAGGATATTAATGCCAATGATTAATGAATCTATATATTCTTTATTTGAGGGCGTGGCAGGCGTGGAAGAAATTGATAACGTCATGAAGCTTGGAATGGCTCATCCGATGGGGCCTCTTCAGCTTGCTGATTTTATTGGCTTGGATGTTTGTCTCTCTATTCTTTATGTTTTGTATAATGGCATGGGGAATCCTAAATATGCACCATGTCCTTTGTTAGTGAATATGGTTGCCGCAGGAAACCTTGGCGTTAAATCAGGAAAAGGGTTTTACGACTACTCATCAAAAGGTAAAGAATTGGTGGCAGCTGATAATTTCAGGAAGAAAAAATAAATAATGTTAAATTGTTATCATTGATAAATGTTGTCACTTTTTGCGAAAAACAATTTAACAATTTAGCCATTCAGCCATTCAACAATCATGAAAATAATTTTTCTCGGCACACCTGAATTCGCAGTAAGCTCATTGGACATTCTTATTAAAAACGGTTACGATGTTTGTGGCGTGGTAACTGCTCCTGATAAGCCCGCAGGAAGAGGGCAGCAATTGCAGCAATCTGCTGTCAAGAAATACGCAGAAAGCCATCAGCTTAAGGTTCTTCAACCTGTTAATCTGAAAGACGCAGCATGGGTTCAGGAACTTGCCTCTCTCAATGCTGATTTATTTATTGTTGTAGCCTTCCGTATGTTGCCTGAAGCTGTCTGGCAAATGCCGCCATTCGGCACTTTCAATCTCCATGCCTCCCTCCTGCCCGACTATCGCGGCGCTGCTCCCATCAATTGGGCAATCATTAACGGTGAAAAGGAAACAGGCGTTACCACATTTTTTCTGAAGCATGAAATTGACACAGGCGAAATAATCTTTAATGAGAAAGTAGTAATAGAAGAAAGCGATACAGCAGGCACGCTGCACGATAAGCTAAAGGAAACGGGGGCAGCGCTTGTTCTCAAAACCGTTCAGGCAATTGAAAACGGAAACTGTCCGCGAGTCAGCCAGGATGCTTTAATCAGCAGTGAAAAAAAACTCAACACTGCTCCCAAACTTAATAAACAACTTTGCCGGATAGATTGGAATAAACCGGTTAACAATATATATAATCTCATTCGTGGCTTATCACCTTATCCTTCTGCATGGACAGAACTGAAAACTTCGGAAGAAGCAATCATTCCACTTAAAATTTTCAGCTCAAAGAAAGATGGCAACTCGCCCGTGGCAAAGCCAGGCACCATCATCACCGACAAAAAAACACTTCTTAAGGTGAATACACTTGATGGCAGCATTGAAATTACTAAACTTCAACCCGCAGGAAAAAACAAAATGAACATCAAAGATTTTTTGAACGGATACAAAGCAAATGAAGAATGGTTTATGGTTTAAGGTTCTAAGCCTCCGTAAAATGATATAATAAAAAATCATTTTATTTCGAGTTTTTGACTCAGAATGTGAAATAAAAGCACTTTATGATACCTCTTTTTTATCAATAGCATTGCAACCAACTAATCAAAATGTTACAGTCGGACATAACGCTCAATTTTATCTTGTATCTACAGATTCAAGTGCCCAATATCAATGGCAAACGAACTTAGGTTTAGGTTGGCAAAACTTATCTAATGTAGGTCAATACAGCGGGGTTACTGATGACACTCTAATAGTTTCAAGCGTAACCCTTGCAAACAATAATCAATTATTTCGTTGTATTTTACCAAATGGCTCTTGCTCTGATACAACAATTGTAGATACTTTAATTGCAATCAATGCAACAGGTATTAATGAAATGGACATTGATAATAGTTATACTATTTCACCAAACCCCGCTACGAACCAATTAACAATTCATTCTGCATCCATTCCCCAAAACGAAGTCTTAGTAGTTTCAATAATGAATGTTCTTGGAGAAACAATCCATGAAGAAAAGTTAAATTGGGGCAAAGAATCAATCATCAATATACAAAGCTTTTCAGCAGGGGTTTATTTTCTTCAAATGAAAACGGCGAACGCGAGTGTGGTGAAAAGGTTTGTGAAGGAATAATAGCGGACGACAATGCTACGGCAGACGATAGCACATCCGATAACATTATTATTAAATGAAATTTTTAAAAAGGGGGCTTTGATTGCGGTTGAAAGTAACGTGCTTTCTATATACATTGTTGGTAGGTGAAAGAGAACAGCTCTTTAACCCCCCTTTTTTAAAACTTCATTAATAATCCGCACGTTATACTTATCTTGGAGGAGGTATTTTTAAACCTCTGAATGTGCCGGCAAAGAACAGCCATTATGAAATGTACTTATATGCTAAAACAAAAACCTCCACAAAAGGTTTGTTGTGTTTATGGGAGTTTTCTCAAAAACGATATGCGCATTTGTATTCTGCAATGTTTGCACACCAGCCTGACCTAGAAATGGAAGTCCTTCGGTGAGAAATCAGAAAAGCATTGTGCAAGTAAGATAGATGTGCTAATTAAACTGTCAGGCTTTATAGCCACTCTGAATTCTTTTTAAAATCTCGGACAATATTAATCCGTATATAACAAAACTTAAGAATAAGATAAACGCCGGTTGCAGCGAAGTAAGGTTAGTGGAAATGCTGCGGAGCGACGGAGTGGTAAAATTCATTACTGCAAGCTGGTTATCGAGAATTCCTTTAAAGCCTACATACGCCATAAATATGGCAACCACCATCACATCAGCCATAGACCACTTGCCGGATTGGATGGCAAAAAAGTAAATGAACTTGCTCTTCCTTATCTTTTCTTTTCCAAACAGGTAGAGTTGCGTAGAGATAAGTTTGGAGATAGGGAACACAATGCTAAATACCAGTATAAGAATACCTACAATGCTTGAATCTATTGCCTTAGTCTCCAATAAAATTTTAACGACCTGTAAAATACTTTTGCTTTGATAAAATAAAATCTGGTCGTTGAATTGCAAATGGTCGCCAAGCAGGACGAAGTCTATTGTTTTTATGCGTGCATCAATTTCAATCATGGGTGATGTTAAACCAACAAGGAGAACAGCGAGTGCAAGAGTAACAGATAAACCAAAGAATAATTTTTGCAGCTCTCCCCGGTGACGGATCACTATCCACGTCAACAAAAACAATACGATAATGATGAGCACTAAATAGGTTAATTTATAGGTTTTGTTCTGCAGGTACTCAACACGCTCCTCGCTTCTGGCATTGAAATCAGCCCTGTCGGGTGAATGATATTTTGTCAGGATTGGATTGATGCGGTAAGCATTTGTGGTGTCGCCGTATGTTTGAGACGCATATTCATGCAGCTTTGATTCTACGAGATTTTTTAGTTTTTCCTTATTTTTCGGTTTTAACATTTCCTCCACAATGGCATGGCTGAATAAAGGAGTTTTTTGCAGGAGATCGCCCTTATTCACAAAGGTCTTATAAGCCATCGTAGTCAATTTACCTTTTAAGGAATGATTGCTTCGAACAAGGCTATCCGTTTGCAAAATGATTTGTTTTAAAACATTGCTTATCTCCGATTCTAAATCCGCGCGCTGTTCCCCAGTTAATTGAAAGTCGCGGATCCTGTCTGCCATAATCCTTTCAATATTATCCTTCCATGCATCCACCGATAGAAGCCCATAGACAATGCTATTGATGTCGCTATAATCCTTTTTAATGGTTTCTCTTTCAGTTGAGAAGTTGTGAATTTTAATTCCGCAATAAATGCATAGAAAAATCAACGGAATGGAGCAAATCAATAACACCGCCTTTGCTGCTGCGTTCTTTTTGTTCATTGGTGTTTAAAGAAAGTACAATAAAAAATTATGCCAGACAAATATATTTAAAGATCAACGTTGTGAAATTAGTGAAATAGTTAATGCCTTGGTTAGCAAAGCAGGATAAATCTTAAATTTGCAATCTGATCTTCAAATTATCCCATCTTAAAAAATCACAAAATGAAACTTTCAAACAATAAGATTTTAATTACAGGCGGCGCTTCAGGCATTGGTTTAGGACTTACTGAAAGGTTTACTAAGGAAAATAACAAAGTAATTATTTGCGGAAGAAGAGAGTCTGTGTTAAAAGAAGTGAGTGATAAATTCCCTTCTGTTATTACAAAAGTATGCGATCTGTCCTCATCTGTCGAAAGAGAAATGCTATATATCTGGATTGAAGAAGAGCATCCTGACCTGAATGTGCTTGTAAACAATGCCGGCATTCAGCAGTGGATGGCCATTACGGACAACAACTTTTATCAGCGTGCAAAAGAGGAAATAGCCATTAATATAGAGGCGCCGGTTCATCTCACTTCACTTTTTATTAAGTTGAAATCGCTGAATACGATTATTAATGTAACATCGGGTTTGTCCTTTGTTCCGCTCACTAAGACGCCTGTTTACTCCGACACAAAAGCTTTCTTTCATTCGTTTACGCTTTCCCTGCAACACGTGCTAAAAGAAAAAAATATAGAAGTAATTGAATTGGTTCCCCCGGCGCTCAATACAGATCTTGGTGGAAAGGGAATACACGATGCCGCTCCTCCTGTAAGTGATTTCATTGTGTCCATTTTTGAGCAATTAAAACAAGGTAAAACACAGCTTACTTTTGGTTTCAGTGAAACTATGACCAAAGCCGGACCTGAGGATTTGCAAAAAGCATTTGTACGGATGAACATATCGAATTGACATCTTGACAACGTTATTTTACGAATTCGCAGGAATTAACGAATCGTTTTATTAGTATTATTAGTTATTAGTAGACGAAGAATTGTTTCTCCCCATACCCGTTTTTAAAGCAGGTCTTTGTATTTTTGCAATCTGATTACCAAATTACCTTAATTACCTGGTTATCCAACAATGAGTGAAGAAACAGAACATGTTAAATGCCTGATCATCGGTTCAGGTCCTGCCGGATATACAGCTGCCATCTATGCAGCGCGGGCTGATCTGAAACCTGTTTTATACCAGGGTTTACAACCGGGAGGGCAGCTAACCATCACTACAGAAGTGGAAAACTATCCCGGTTATCCAAAAGGAACGATGGGGCCTGAGATGATGGAAGATTTTAAAGCACAGGCAGAACGCTTTGGAACAGACATTCGATGGGGATATGTTACCTCTGTTGATTTCAGCGGCCCTCCTCATAATGTGATCGTGGATGAAACAAAAGAAATTATTGCTGATACGGTGATCATTGCCACAGGCGCTTCCGCCAAATGGCTGGGATTGGAATCGGAGCAACGCCTGAATGGCTTTGGTGTATCTGCCTGTGCTGTGTGCGATGGTTATTTCTTTCGCCAGCAAACCGTTGCCATTGTTGGAGCCGGTGATACGGCAGCAGAGGAAGCCACTTATCTCGCGAAGCTGTGCAAGAAAGTATTTATGATCGTTCGTCGTGATGAAATGCGCGCCAGCAAAGCCATGATGCACCGTGTGCAGAATACGGCTAATATAGAAGTACTGTACAATCACGAAACAAAAGAGATTGTCGGCGACAAGGTAGTGACCGGCGCAAGGGTGTTCAATAACAAAACGAAAGAGGAAAAGGTTCTTGATGTAACAGGCTTCTTTGTAGCCATCGGTCATCAGCCCAATACTGACATCTTTAAAGGATGGTTAGATATGGATAATAATGGCTACCTTAAAATAACGGCAGGTTCAACAAAAACAAATGTAGAAGGCGTGTTTGCAGCAGGTGATGTGGCAGATCATATTTATCGTCAGGCAGTAACTGCTGCAGGAAGCGGCTGTATGGCTGCTATTGATGCAGAAAGATATTTGGCGCATAAAGGAATTCATTGATTTGATGATGCGTTGATTAGTTGATTAGCTAATTGGAACGCATCTTCAAATTTTCAAATCAACTAATCTTTTAAATTAATTTATCATGTGGAAAGAAAAAAATAACAAGCTTCAAAAAAGCTTTAAATTCAAAGACTTCGTTCATGCGTTTACTTTTATGACACGTATTGCATTTGTAGCAGAGAAGATGAATCATCATCCTGACTGGAAAAACGTTTATAATAAAGTTGATATAAAGCTCAACACACATGATGCAGGCGACATTGTGACTGACAAAGACAGGAAGCTTGCTGATGCTATTGACAAAGTATTTGAAGAGATGAATTGATGCGCGAATGTGCGGATATACAGATTAAATCCGTACATCAGTAAAATCTTCACATCTACACATCAAATCAATACATTTGCACATCAAAAAATCTGTACATTAAAATATGAACTACGATTTAATAATTATTGGCAGTGGTCCCGGTGGATATGTTGCAGCTATTCGTGCATCACAGTTAGGTTTAAAGGTTGCCATTGTTGAAAAAGCAGAGCTTGGAGGCATTTGTCTTAATTGGGGCTGCATTCCTACAAAAGCTTTATTGAAAAGCGCGCAGGTTTTTGAATACATGAAGCATGCTCAGGATTATGGCCTGAAAGCGAGCAGCGCTGAAGCAGACTTTGCTGCTGTTGTGAAACGCAGCAGGGGTGTTGCCGATGCTATGAGCAAGGGTGTTCAATTTCTTATGAAGAAGAACAAAATTGAAGTGATAACCGGTGTTGCTAAGTTAAAGGCAGGAAAGAAAGTGGAAGTGACAAAAGATGGTAAAGCGGAAATCCACGAAGCAAAACATATTATTCTCGCAACAGGCGCTCGCTCCCGTGAATTACCAAACCTGAAGCAAGACGGAAAGAAAATTATCGGTTACCGCGAAGCAATGAATCTTCCGGTTCAACCGAAAAGCATGTTGGTGGTTGGCTCAGGTGCTATCGGTGCTGAATTTGCCTATTTATATAACACGCTTGGAACAAAAGTCACGTTGGTTGAGTTCATGCCCAACATCGTTCCTGTTGAAGACGAAGAAGTATCAAAAGCGCTGGAACGGTCTTTCAAGAAAAATGGCATCACCGTCATGACGAATGCTTCTGTTGAATCTGTTGACACTTCAGGCGCCTTGTGCAAAGCAAAAGTGAAAACGGCAAAAGGTGAAGAAATCATTGAAGCAGAAATTGTATTGTCTGCTGTTGGCATTGCTGCTAATATAGAAGGTGTAGGGCTTGAAGATGTTGGCGTGGCTACTGATAAAGGAAAAGTGTTAGTAAACGATTATTATCAGACCAACATACCCGGTATATATGCTATCGGTGATATTGTGCATGGACCTGCACTTGCTCATGTAGCATCCAAAGAAGGAATAATTTGCGTCGAAAAGATTGCAGGCGTTAATCCGAAGCCGCTTAACTACAATAATATTCCGGGGTGTACTTATTGTCAGCCTGAAATTGCTTCCGTCGGCTACACAGAGAAAGCAGCTAAAGAAGCAGGCTATGAAATTAAAATAGGCAAGTTTCCTTTCACAGCATCGGGTAAAGCAAAAGCGGCAGGCACACCGGAGGGCTTTGTGAAAGTAATCTTTGATGCAAAATATGGTGAATGGCTTGGAGCACACTTCATTGGGGCCAACGTTACTGAAATGATTGCCGAAGCAGTCGTAGCCCGCGACCTTGAAACTACAGGGCATGAGATATTAAATGCCATCCACCCCCACCCTACTATGAGCGAAGCCATCATGGAAGCTGCAGCAGATGCTTACGGAGAAGTGATTCACCTTTAAACGATGTGCGGAATTACCGGCATTGTCGCACTTAACGAAAAGGGGCTTCCCTCACTTTCAAAAATTCATGATGCAACGCAATGCCTTACTAAAAGAGGCCCTGACGCGCAGGGTACCTTCATTCACAATCACGTCGCGCTTGGACACACAAGACTTTCTATCATTGATACTTCCGAAGCTGCTTCGCAGCCGATGACTGATGAAAGTGTCCGTTACACCATTATTTTTAATGGTGAATTCTTCAACTTTAAAGAACACCGGCAGTTTGTTCTTGATAAGGGATATAAGCTTAAATCTCAAAGCGACACGGAAGTTTTACTATACCTATATATTATAGAAGAAGAAAAATGTTTAGCTCGTGTAAACGGATTCTTTTCATTTGCCATTTATGATAAACAGGAAGAAACTCTTTTCATTGCAAGAGATCGTATGGGCGTTAAACCTTTATTGATTTATCAGGATGACAATAACCTGATGTTTGCCTCTGAAATGAAATCTCTTTTGGCGATGGGAATTCCAAGGGAGATGGATAAGACATCTTTATTTACCTACCTTCAACTGAATTACATTCCTGCGCCACATTCTATTTTCAAAGGAGTGAAGAAGCTTGAGCCGGGATACTTTTTGAAGCTGAAGGTTGCAAATGGTCATTTAGAAACAAAAAAATATTACACCATCCCCTACTCTGCTCCAACAACATCATTAAATTATATCGAACAGCAACAGGAGCTTATAAAGCTGATGGATGCCTCCGTTCAGTTACGCTTAATAAGTGATGTTCCGCTTGGCGCTTTTCTTTCCGGCGGCATTGATTCATCGGTTGTGGTAGCGCTTGCTGCAAAACATACAAAGAACCTTAACACGTTCTCGATTGGTTTTCGGAATGAGCCTTTGTATGATGAAACTCATTATGCCAATCTTGTCGCAAAAAAGTGCAATACAAACCATACAGTCTTTTCATTAACCAATGACGATCTCTTTAATAATCTCTTTGATGCACTTGATTACATTGACGAGCCATTTGCCGATTCATCTGCTTTGAATGTTCATATTCTAAGCATGCTTACTCGTAAGAAGGTCAAAGTGGCTTTGAGCGGTGATGGTGCTGACGAATTATTTGGAGGCTATAACAAGCATGCTGCTGAAATAAAAGCTCGCAATGGAGGAATCACAGCTTCGCTGATTAAAGTCATGAATCCTGTTTGGAATGTCCTTAATCAATCAAGAAATTCTAAAACAGGAAACAAAATTCGACAGCTTAAAAAGTTTGCTGAAGGAATAACTTTAACTGCAAAGGATCGTTATTGGCTATGGGCTTCATTTATGGAGGAGAATGAAGCAAATATCTTATTGAAAGAAAATGCTTCCTCAAGAAATCAAATGCTTCAGGAGTTTATCGCAAGGAAGATGACCATTTTAAAATTCATTCATAAAGATGGTGATATGAATGAAGTATTTTACACGGATATAAATCTTGTTTTAGCGAATGACATGCTCACTAAGGTGGATTCGATGAGCATGGCAAATTCATTAGAAGTACGAAGCCCGTTTCTTGATTACAACGTCGTTGACTTTGCATTCTCTCTCCCAGTAAACTCGAAGATTGACAAACATGGAAGAAAAAAGGTTGTACGCGATGCTTTCAGAAGTTACCTGCCGGAAGAGCTTTATAATCGTCCCAAGCAAGGATTCGAAGTACCATTACTTAAATGGATGAATAACGAATTGGAGTCCCTGATTACAGATGATTTGCTTTCCGACAAATTCATCATCGAGCAAGACATCTTCACTATCGAAGCGATCCATAAATTGAAGAAAAAATTGTTCGGTAACAATCGGGGTGATGCTGCTATGAATACATGGACACTGATTGTTTTTCAATATTGGTGGAAAAAATATTTCAAATAGAATAAGTTAATAAATCATAAAATGCCACGCGTACTTCGCATTATCAATCGTCTGAATCTTGGCGGTCCCACTTATAATGCGGCATTACTTACAAAACATCTTGCACCTGAATTTGAAACATTATTGGTTGCAGGAACAAAAACCGATACAGAAGAAAGCTCAGAATTCATTGTAAAAGATTTGGGGATTGATCATGTCAGTATTCCTGAAATGTCGCGCGAAATAAGCTTAACAAAAGATTATATTGCTTATAAGAAGATCAAACAAATCATCAGGGACTTCAAACCTGATATTGTTCATACACATTCGGCAAAAGCAGGAACGCTTGGCAGATTGGCAGCTTCATCGCTTAATGTGCGGGTAATTGTACATACTTTTCACGGACATGTGTTTCATTCTTATTTTAATCCTCTTAAAACGCGAATATTTCTAAGTATTGAAAGATATCTTGCAAAGAAATCTACAGCAATTATTGCGCTCAGTGGTATTCAAAAACATGAACTTGCGGTACTCTTTCGAATTTGTCCTCCTGATAAAATCAAAGTAATACAATTAGGTTTCGATTTAACAAGGTTTCGGGAAAGGATGGAAGAAAAACGAAAGGATTTCCGGAAAACATATTCTCTTGAGGATGAACTTGCTATCGGGATCATTGGCAGATTAGTACCCGTCAAAAACCACACACTCTTTTTACATGTTTTTAACCAAATTCGTCAAAAAACAAACAAAAAAGTAAGAGCTTTCATCATTGGTGATGGTGAAGAACGCAATAAATTGGAAGCGTTGGCAGCATCCTTGGGTATTTCTTTTGCTGATAATAATGAGGCTCAACAAAAACCTTCCCTTATATTTACTTCATGGATAAAGAACATTGATTGGGCGATAGCGGGGCTGGACATTATCGCAATGACTTCTTTGAATGAAGGAACACCTGTCAGCCTTATTGAAGCGCAAGCCAGTGGAAAACCAATTGTGAGCACTAACGTTGGAGGAATTGAGAATATTGTGCAACCCGGCATAACTGGATTGCTTTCTGAAAGCACTGACGAAAAAGGCTTTACTGAGAACTTATTAAGGATCGTAGAAAACCAGAATCTTAGAAACTCACTGGGTGCAAGCGGATGGAAAAATGTTGGCGAACGATTTAATTACACACGATTAGTAAATGAGATAAAAACCCTTTATTACGAATTATTAAACACAAAGCAATAATTTTGTTTGTATCTGTGGAAAGGCTTTCTTTACGGATTAATATTTTATTTTTGCGCACTTTGAATATTTTTAGATGAGAAGAACCTATTTTGCCATTTTATTGCTTTTAATAGTGGGATGCCGCACCTATAACCCAAGCGTCATGTTTCAAATCCCGAAAGGATATCCTATAGCAATTGATACAATGGCCAGTAAAGTAGTGGAATATAAAATTTCCGAATATGATCAGCTCGAAATGCATATTTATACCAATGATGGTTTCAAACTAGTTGATGTAACTGCGTCATCCGGAAGTTCAGGTTCCGGAGGCAATACCGTACGTTATACGGTTGAAAATGACGGAGCTGTAAAATTGCCATTGCTTGGAAAAGAACAGCTAAAAGGAATGACCCTTCGGGAGGCAGAACACTTTTTGGAAGGAAAATATGATATGTATTATAAAGATCCGTTTGTTATGATGGATGTAAGTAACAGGAAAGTAATTATTTTTAGAGGTGAAGGAGGCAGCGCAGTCGCACTGGAAATTCATAATGAGAACATATCTGTAGTTGAAGCCATTGCCCGTGCGGGAGGAATTTCGTCAACCGGAAAAGCATATAAAATAAAATTGATTAGAGGCAACATGAGCAACCCTGAGGTTTATTTGATTGATCTTTCAACGATGGAAAGAGCAAAACGAAGTAATATGACCCTGCAGGCAAATGATATTATATATGTAGAGCCTGTCAGAAACATAGATCAAAAAGTATTGACTCAGCTTTCAACTATTGTAGGTATTCTTACAAGCGCATTAATTGTTTATAATATTACCGGGGGAAAATAGTTCTCGCGATGCCAAAAAAGAAAATAGTTGCTTTAAACGAGGATTTTGATCTCAAGCTATTTCTGACGATCGTCAAGAAAAAATCCTACTGGATACTAATTTTACTTTCGCTTTCCTTAAGTGCAGCCTATATATATCTGCGCTATACACCACCTCTCTATCAATCTTCATCCACAATTAAATTAGGGTTAGTTAACAATGCCACTGCAATTATTTCTACCAATACAAGCAATTCCTTATTTGATCAAAGCCAATCCCAAATTGCAGGCGACATAGAACTGATCAAATCAAAGATTATTATTGAACGCGCGCTTGTCAAAATTCCGCTATCCATATCCTATTTTTCCCGCGGTGTAGTGTTGGTAAAGGAGCTTTATACACAGTCCCCCTTTAAAGTGGAAGTAACTATCAAAGATTCGTCCATTTATAATACTCCATTCAATGTCGAGTTTCTATCAGACCAGGTTTATGAGTTGAGTTATAATGTAAATGGCAAAAAGGTAAGTTCAAAATTCAAGGTAAACGAGCTGGCTCACCTGCCCTCAATTGATATGGAGCTCACCATAAATAATATTAATGAGATAAGAAAGCTCCAGGATCAAATTAAAAAAAATGCTTACTTTTTTACCATCAACAATCCTGAGTTGAATGTGCAACAATACATAGGTCAGGTTAATGTCAGCTTAATAAACCCTCAGGCACAGATATTACAAATTTCTTTTAGCGATCATAACGCTGTTAAAGCAGCTGACTTTGTTAATTCAGTTGTAAATGAATTCATAAGCTACGATCAAGAAAAAAAGACCGAAGCATCAGATAAAATAATTGCTTTCATTGAAGAAACATTAGCAGACATAGATATTAAACTTAAGAATTCCGAAACACAACTTGAGGATTTTAAAAAGGAAAACAAGGTTCTGGATCCTGAGAGAAATGCCGACAGAGATCTCAATAAACTTACTGAATTAGAGTCACAGCAAACCACAGAGAAATTAAATCTTATGGTTCTGGAAAAAATAAATAGTGATATTAAAAATTCTAATGATCTGATAAAAATCCTGCCTCTTATGGCCGGATCCTATTCAGATAATATAATTACGATTCTTGTTAATAACGTTCAGCAGCTTGAAAACGAAAGAGACAAACTCAAATTACAAGCTACTGATAGCAATCAGGCTGTTAAGGAGCTATATTCGAGGATAGAAAAACAAAGGCAATTGCTCGTAGGAAGCATTAGTAACGCAAAAGTTGCTGTTGCGCAAAAAGTTAAAAATATTCAGGATCGTATCATTGAATTAGATTCTGATTTCCTGCTGTTTCCAACAGAAGAAGCACAACTTTCAAGATTGGAGCGCTCCTATCAAATTAGTGAAAAATTCTTTTCATTGCTTCTTGAAAAAAAGGCGGAGTTCTCAATTACAAAAGCCGGATTAGTTATCAATAATATAGTTCTCGAACGAGCTTTTTCCAATCGCAACCCTGTTTCACCTAACCGTCCGGTTATATTCGGTGCCAGCATATTAATCGGATTCCTTATAAGCTTCATAATTATTTTCATTAATTACTTGTTTTATAATGAAATTACATCCCTTGATGAGGTTAACCAATATACGGATGCGGCATTATTGGGTATTGTTCCAAAGTATAAAAGCGAAATTCCTATTTCACAATTAATTGTAGATAAAAATCCAAAATCTGCTATATCCGAATCATTTCGTTCCGTAAGAACGAACCTGCAATTTATTTCTAACGATCCGAATTCGAAAGTAATTGCTGTAACCTCTACGATCTCAGGCGAAGGAAAAACCTTCTGTGCTATTAATCTGGGAGGAGTAATTGCTTTCTCAGATAAGCGTGTTGTTATCATTGACCTTGACATGCGTAAACCTAAAATCCATTTAGGATTTAATGTAGAAAACATCAGGGGCATGAGTACTATTTTAATTGGCAGAGACCGTCCTGAAGACTGCATTAACAAAAGCACACTCAAAAATCTCGACTTCATTACAGCCGGACCCATTCCTCCTAACCCTTCAGAGCTTATTCTGAGTCCGAAAATGGGAGAACTGCTCGACTATTTGAAATCAGTCTATGACATCATCATTATAGATACCCCTCCTATCGGCATTGTTACCGATGGCGTTCATATCATTCAAAACGCTGATTTCCCAATTTACATTTTGCGCGGAATGTATTCGAAGCGAATGTTTATACAGAACATTAATAAGCTCATAGAGGAAAATAAAATCAGGAAACTTTCTGTATTACTGAATGGCGTTGAAATGTCGAAATTCAGATACGGGTATGGCTACGGGTATGGGTATGGCTATGGTTATGGATACGGTTACGGCTATTATGACGAGGAAAGCAAAAAGCAACTTTCGGTATGGCGAAGGTTTCGAAGCATTTTCCAACGAAATTCTCAATCATAAAAGAGATAATTTGTAAAAATATTATATCCATAAAATCACCTTTTAAATTTAGATTAAAGTGAAAGTAATTGACACCCCGCTTAAAGAAGTCAAAATAATTATCCCCGACACGTATGAAGATACACGCGGAAGCTTTTTTGAATCCTTTAACGAAAAATCTTTTCAAGCCTTAGGCGTCCATGCAATTTTCGTGCAGGATAACCAATCTGCTTCTTCAAAAAATGTGTTGCGCGGCCTCCATTTTCAGAAAGCTCCTTATGAACAGGGAAAGCTCGTTCGCGTTATCACAGGAGGTGTATTGGATGTGGTGGTTGACATGAGAAAAGACTCTCCAACATTTGGCAAGTATTTTTCCTGTGAATTAAATGCTGTTAACAAACACATGCTTTGGGTGCCGACGGGTTTTGCGCATGGCTTTCTTACACTTGCTGACGACACTATTTTTGTATATAAATGCACGAACTTCTACAATAAAGCATCAGAAGGCGGCATTAAATGGAATGATCCTGATCTTGCAATTAATTGGGGCATCTCCAATCCATTAGTTTCAGAAAAAGATACTATTTTGCCTGCGTGGAAAAACGTTAATGAGCATGGCTGAAAGCAACCAATACTATTTTATTGTTTATTCCTCCTATTTCGTTATTGCCATCATATTTTCTTTTCTCATTAACAGCCTTTTTCTTCGCTTTGCAAAAACGCTTGGCATCAGAGGCGGCAATGAAGGAACTGTTATCCGGTGGGCATCGCAGTCAAAACCTGCTGTAGGCGGTTTTTCATTTTACATCATTTTTCTGCTTTCCATCACTGCCTATTCTGTCTTCTTTAATTCACACCAGGTATTTTTGAATAAACAGTTCATCGGTTTTTTGCTTGCAACCATGTTAGGCTTTTTGCTTGGCCTGGCCGATGATGCTCATGACACACGCCCGTTTCTGAAGGTTACAACGCAGCTTACCTGCGCTGTCTTGCTGATGGTTACCGGCACCGTTATTAATATATCTCCTTACTTATACGTTAACTACGCCTTCACCCTTATTTGGGTCGTCGGCATTATGAATTCATTAAATATGCTGGACAACATGGATGCTATTGCAGCCTCCGTTTCCATCATCATTATTCTTGCCGGCGCCAGCGTCATGATTTTGAAAGGCGATCTCACAAACATCTCCTTTATCATCATGGTTGGCATTGCAGGCGCGCTCATCGGCTTTCTTTATTTCAACTGGCATCCGTCTAAAATGTTTATGGGCGATACGGGAAGCCAGTTTCTCGGAGTCTTTCTCGCCTTCATCGGCATCCATTGTTTTTGGAACAGCACCCCTCCTTCCAATGAAATCATCAATATTAAAAGCCTCATTTTACCGTTACTGGTTTTTATCATGCCCATCGTGGATACAACGGTTGTCGTCATCAACCGTCTTTCAAAAAAGCAAAGTCCCTTCATTGGTGGAAAGGATCACACTACCCATGCGCTTGCTTTTTTAGGAATGAGCGACAGCCAGGTAGCGTTTCTTTTCATTGCCATTTCCTCTTTATCTATCTTCTTTGTCGTGATAGCAGAGAAAGTAATTGTTAACTGGAACAATGCCTACACGGCGCTCTTCGCAGCATATTTTTTAGTGATACTCATTATCTTTCTTCACATTTCAAGGTTGAAAAGAACGAAGAATGGATGAGCTTGCGTGAAGAAAACGATGCGCTGAGATAAACCATGCAAAACCGAACAAAAAAAATATTTCTTTATCTGATTCTTTCCTCCCTGGTAATTGGCGCTGCACGGATGCTTATATATAGCACGCCTGATACCGATGAAGAATACAGAAAAAGATTTAACGAAGAATATCATGTATATCCTGTCGGCATGCCGAAGGAATTGAGCTTTGCAGGAGAGAAAGTTCCCCTCAGTCAGTTTGAAGTGCGCGAACGCATTGACAGGGAGCTGCTCATCAATACCTATTGGCAATCGCAAACCATGCTGTACCTGAAGCGCGCTGCAAGGTGGTTTCCCGTCATAGAACCTGTTTTGAAAAAGAACAACGTGCCTGACGATTTCAAATATCTTGTAGTGGCGGAGAGCGGGCTCACCAATGCCATTTCCCCTATGGGAGCCTGCGGCTTTTTGCAATTCACCGAAGCAACGGCGAAAAAATACGGACTTGAAATGAATGAAGATGTGGATGAACGCTATAACACAGAGCTATCCGCAGAAGCTGCCTGCAGCTATCTTCTCGAATCAAAGCAATTATTCGGAACTTGGACGCTTGCAGCAGCAGCTTATAACATGGGCGCGGAAGGATTGACTAAGCAAATAGAAAAGCAAAAAGCGAATAACTACTATGATCTTTTGCTGAGCGAAGAAACACTTCGTTACATCGCCCGCATCATTGCCATTAAGGAAATTCTCACGCATCCCGCCGTGTATGGTTATCATTTCAGGCAAAGCGATCTATATGCACCATATAAATACAACACATTTATGGTTGACAGCAGCATCACCAACATGGCTGACTTCGCCATTGCGAAGAAAACAAATTACAAAATGCTGAAACTGTTAAACCCCTGGCTGCGCTCTAACGCTCTTCCAAACAGATCGAAGAAAAAATATGCGATTAAGATTTTAGCTGAGGGATATACGGGAGTAATGGAGGATGCTTCGACTGCGCCAAACACCATTGAGAAAAAAAAGTAGGCTTATTCTGCCCTTGATTTAGAAACCGTATTATATAAACTCGATTTGCCACCAAGGGTTTCATGAAATGACATCGAAACCTTACACTTTTCCATCATCTGCATCTAAATTATTGAATTTAGCACTAAAAAGCGGCTTTGGTGTTACAATTATTTCTCTTGTACGGTCGTAAATTTGAAATTTACTGTCGTAATTTTGATTTGTACAGTCGTAAATTTGAAATTTACGGTCGTATTTTTCTTTTTTACAGTCGTATTTTTGTCTTCTACGGTCATGTTTTTGTTTAGTACGGTCGTGTTTTTGTCTTTTACGCTCATCTTTTACTCTTGTACGGTCGTGATTTAGTCTTGTACGGTCATCTTTTACTTTTTTACGCTCGTGTTTTACTTTAGTACGGTCGTCTTTTTGTCTTGTACGTGTACCTTCCTAAAAAAACCTT
>PLYJ01000209.1 GCA_003151745.1 Bacteroidota bacterium | reverse complement strand
ACCAATTATGGAAACAAAAAGATTATGTAAACAATAGCTTGCGGACCCAATATTATCAAAGCAAAGAGTATCACTTTGTTTACATAATCTTGAAAGATATTTATTTTAACGCTTTAAGCCACTCCAATAGTTCAGTATCTTTTAACCAGCGGGGTTCTTTATTATTTTCATTCCGAATGACATTTACACTTGCCTTTTCAAGTGCCTCCCGTTTAAGTTTCGAGTCTGCACGCGCATACATTTCTGTTGTTGTAATTGAAGCATGACCGAGAAAATCACGTATATAAACGAGGTTGACTCCTGATTGAAGCAGGTGCATAGCTTTTGAGTGCCTAAAAATATGAGGTGTAACATTCGATGGATACCAAGCTGGCTGTAGAACTTTGGCTTGATCCGTGTACTTTTTGAGTATCCTTGATATCCCCATACGAGACAATTTTCCCATACGACCATTTTCAAATAAAGGGTATGAAGCTGTATGGGGTTCCATTAGCCTATTGCATTGCATATAATTATTAAGAAGTCTGATTTGACTTTCCATTAATGGAACAATCCGCCCTTTATTACCTTTTCCTATAAGCTTAATGGTAGATGGCCTGTTAAAGTTGATAGAAGATGGCACTAAATTAATCATCTCAGTTACTCGTGCACCGCTATCATACATTAGCGATAGTAACGCAATATCTCTTTTTCCTTTCATAGAAGTTGAGTCAATTTGGTCAAACAACAACTTAATGGCGTCTAACGAAAGATAGCTTCTGACCCTTTTCTCTGTTTTTTTTGCTGGAATAGATAGTATTCTTTGCCATTCAAAAAGTTTAACCGGACACCGATATTGCAAATAATTAAAAAAACAGTGTAACGCAGCAAGGCGTGCGTTTCGTGTTGAACTACTACAATGCCTTTCTCTCTGGATCCAATCGAGAAAAGCAATTACTCGTTCTTGAGTGATTTGCTGAAGTGTCAATTTATTAGGATTAATGTCTTGTTTTTCTTTCATAAAATTCAGAAACAATACAAATGTGTCTTTATAGGCGCATACCGTATTGTAACTTAGCCCTCTTTCTCCCGGAAGGTACAAACTCAAAAAGTCTGTAACATTTTTTGAAAAATCAGTTGGTTTCATTTTCAATACTTTTAATTTTAGGAAAAACATAAGCGCAGGTACTATCTACGGCCTTCAAAATGTCCGGATATAGTTCAGCGGTTAATCTTACGTATTTGTTGGTCGCTTCTAATGACTGGTGTCCAAGGTAATTGGATAAAATAGGTAGTGACTGATAAAAATCCAAGCCACTTTCAGTCATGGCTTTTAATGCATGACAGGCAAAAGTATGTCGCAAGTCATGTATCCTTGGGCCGAAGCCTCTTCCTAGATGGGCAATGCCAATACGCCACAAGATCTGCCGAAAGAAATCATAGGCTGCTTTATGGTCGCATCTACTTTCATTTCTTTTGATGAAAAACAGGTTAGAAGTGACTGGTGGTTTGTTAGTAAAGTATTCCCTCTGTTCTTTATATTTTGTACATACGTCTGCCAGCGTGCTTGCGATGGGTACTATCCTTTCCATTCCATTTTTACTTTGCCTTACAATAAGATATTTATCTTTTAGGTTGATATCTCTTTCTTTTAGAGCAAGCGCTTCACCAAGTCGAAGTCCTGTTGCGTAAAGCACTTTAAATAATGTCGGCATCATTAAGTAGGCGGAGTTGTAATTAATCTGGAATGGCCTAAATTGATCGCTGGCAATAAAAAATGATTCCATTTGTTCTTTAGAAAAAATATAAGGTGTGAAAGAACTGCTTAATTTCGGAAGTTCCGGAATATGGGAGGTAACACCAATACTCGATAAATAATTTGCAAACTGACGTAGGTAAACTACCCTGTAATACCTGTTTGAATTAGTTTCATTGGGACGTTTTTCACACCAGGTATCCATTAGTTCCTTTGTGATTCCTGGTGACTGATTCATTTCGGCTGCTAAACGGGCGAACTGCAATAAGTTGCTGGCCCCTGTTTTCAATGTAATGCCCATACTTCTCTTAATAGCTAAGTATTGATTAATGTAAGTTGTATACGTATTTGTCGGTTTCATTTTGTGTCGTTCTTTTATTTTTCATTAATTGGTTTTGACAAAGTTACCGGTACTTCCAATGCGCATTTTCTTAATGAAGGCACGTCAACTTTTAAATAACACATTGTGCTTTGTGAACTCGTGTGCCCCAATACTTCTGATATAACAGGCAAAGGCGTTTCTTTTTGCAAAAGATTTGTAGCTAAGCTATGACGAAGCGCATGCGGCCCGTGATGCCGTTCATCAAAACTAATTCCCGAACGAAGCAGATACTTTTTCAAAAAGCCATTAAAATTTGATATGTTCATCTCGCTATATGGAGTCTTGTGGCAAAGAAAAACATAGGGGAGTTTGGACTGAGGTCGGCCATGCTTTAAGTAATTAATAATTGCCTCGCCTACTTCGTGCAGTAAAGGGAGTTCAATTTTCACCTTCGTCTTCTTTTGCACGAGTATGATTAACTCCCGTTCCCATGCAATATCTTCAAATTGTAAACCAATAATGTCTGAAGACCTTAATCCTAATCGGGCAGCAAGTAATATCATTGCATAATCTCTTTTGCCAGTTGGATTAGCCCTGTCTACATTTTTTTCTAACCTGCTGATCTCCTCAGTACTATAACAAGAAGGAAGTTTTCGGTGTTTGGAAAATTTGAAGGATGATAGAATCTGGCAGTAATCAACAGTGATCTTTTTGTTATCATATTGATGTTTTAAAAACTGTCTTATCTTTTGCACAATCGATTTCCGGCTCTCCACAGTGTATCCGGACAGGCTATTAACAAAGTCAAATACAAGCTTATTATCCAGCTTCTTTAATGAGAATATGCGATGGGTGTTTAAATACTTTAAAAATACCGATAACTGCCTGGAGGAGCTTTTTATCGTTTGTTTCGACAAATACCTTTCTGTCTTTAAATAATCGATGTATTCAGACATGGATTTACCTATTTCCCCATTGAACGACGCTCCGGTTAGCGCTATCCTCTTTTTTCTAATAGCACCCGATTGTTCAAAATCAGATAAGACTGACACAGCTCTGATGTATCTTTTTTCAATTCTAGATAAATCCTTGTATTCAGCATTTTTGCTCCTATTTAATAAGTAACGAGTTCCTACTGATCCATTATATTCTTTAATCCCGTGTTCTCTCATATAGAGATAAACATCTTTCCATACACTTGCGAACCTTGAAATCGATAATTCGCTATACGATAAAGACGAAAGATGAGAAGAGGCTTGGTTCAAAAGCTCTTCAAAAGTTTGGAATTGCTTTTTCATAATTATATAACTTTTATTTTCCTGGCAACACTACCAGTAGTAAAAGTTAAATAATTATGTAACCTTATTATGCAAACTAGGCCGTGTTATACGTAAGGAAACATTCTGTCTATCCAACAATATTTACATAATCTTTTTGTTTCCATAATTGGTTT
>PLYJ01000028.1 GCA_003151745.1 Bacteroidota bacterium | reverse complement strand
ATAATCTTGATTTACAACTTACTAATAGCTTAACTTAACGGCATTGGGGATTAGGGGGATGTAATTTATTTACGAATTATGAAAAGAAATTTATTAGTTCCTCCTCCCTGTTTGTTTAACGGATCACTATAAAAGTTGAAAGCTAATACCGTTTTCTTGCTAACAGACCTTAAAAAAGTCTGTAGAATATTTCCATAAGTCTGCAGAAGAAAATAATTATTCTGCTGAATAATGAAAATAGTCTGCAGAGAAAAAGTGTTGGTCAACAGAATAAAACTTTTGTTGTGTTGAAGAACAATAATCTTCTGCTCACTTTCATTAAAAGTCTGCAGCATTAAATAAAAAGTCTGCTCAATAAAACTTTAAGTCTGCAGACTTATGGAAATATTCTGCAGAATAAATGTTTAAGTCTGCTGAATAAAAGAAATAGTATGCTCAAAAATTGTTTTTTTGTGCTGACAATTTGGTCTGTTTTGTTAAATTTGGTCATTTTTGATGAAATTTTCACTTTATTTGAATTCCATTTTTCAAAAGAGGCATAATATATTCTGCATTTTAAGTAAGATTGCGGAGAATAAGGATTGTTTTTAGATTTGTTGCGAATAATAAAACAGAACAATGAAGTACTATAAATAAGAAATCGCTTAACACAAAAGCATAACCCTGTTTTAATGCTCACGCACATGACAAAAAAAATTACTTCCTGCTGCGCCATTTTAATTCTTCTGTTGTTTTGTTCCTGCCATAAGGAAATTCAACAGTTTGACCAAGCCCAGGCTCCTTTGGAAGAAGGGCTTACAGCGAAAGAATATATTTCCCTGAGCATCAAATACTACTATCAATTCAAATATGATGAATCTATTAATGCAGCCAACAAGGCACTGCAAATAAAGCCCGATACGGATATGGCATTCAACATACTTTGTGCCGATTACACGATGCTCAGAAAGTGGGACAAAGCCACTGAGGCTGGAGAAAAAGCGTTTGCAATGAACATGGGGTATTTTCAGAACGTCTTTGGCGCTTATGAGGGCAGCGGAAATTATGATGGCATGAAAAGCATTTGCGAGAAAGTATTGCAAAATAATCCTGATAATGAGGCAGCCAAGAGAACTCTTAAATACAGCAACGAAAAAATTGCAGATCAGGAGCGATCGACAGCAGTAATGGTTATGCTCATTCTGCTGCTTACGCTTGTTTTTTTCTTCACGTACAGCAAATACAAAAATGTGCCGCGGCAATCCAGCCTCACGCAGACTGTGCTTTTATCAGCAGCCGTGAGCTGCCTGCTGTACTTTGTTTTTTTCGCATTGGCAGATTTCATTCCTTCCTTCAACCTGAAGGTGCCTCTCGGCAACATCACCCTGATGCTAAGGGTGTATGCTTTAGAACACGATGGCATTGAAGGGTACACCCTCTATCTGATGTTCCTTTTCGGAATGGCTCTGGCTATAGGTTTGCAGTATGCCATTTCAAAAATAATAAGCAAAAATAATTACCAGTTTATATTTTTCCCGTTGCTGGTGGCATCGGCAGTTTATATTGCCACCATCAAGTTTATCCCTCCCCAAGCCATGGTGTTGAATAAAATAAACGGAAGCTTTTTTTACTGTTCGTTATGGTTGCCCTCATCACGGGAGCGCTTTCCTACCTTGCAAAGCATCATTCAAAGGCGCTTGCTTTCGTTGTGGTGCTCTTGCTCCTGCCGGTTTGCTTTGTTGCCACCACACCCATCAGCTTGCCCGACTATTCTTATATTTTTGATCCGGCACTCCGGTTGATTCATGGCTTCAATCCCTCCCAAATTTATTTTCAATATGATATTTTTCTTTCTCTCCTTGCCACTTTCTGGATGAAAATGAATATGGATATAAACCATTTCCAGGTTTTAGGACAAATTTCTTTTTACCTTCTTTTTGTCGGGGCATTTTTGTTTTCAAGAAAATGGTTTTCTAATAAAAACCTTTCTATATATTTCCTTGTTGTTTTAGTGATCATACGGTATTATGCTGTTGACGGAGAGCCGGTAGCTCTTTTCCAGATCACGCCGCTTCGCCTCGACTTATGGTTTATTCTTTTGATGCTGGTTTATTTTAAAGGGCCTCATCACTGGCTGACCGGCGTGGTTTTGGGAGCTTTAATACTGCTTCATAAAAATTTCGGACTCATCTATCTCATCTCTTATGCCGGGCTTATTTCTACCCTCGCTCTTGCAGATTTTTCGTTCGGAAAAAAAAGGCAGTCTTTTATACCCTGGATCAAAAAACATTTTTTCCTGAATATTAAAAATGCGCTCATCATCCTTTTGTTTATAGCTGCCAGCACTCTTATTTTCAAAGGATTTGTTGCCGAGAGCGCAGTGCTGTATCAAAAGATTGGTTTTGGAATGCTTCCCATTTCTGCATCTTCTTTTTATTGGTACGTTCCTGTTTTATTTGGTGCAGCCGCCATGATGCTGGCAAAACAACGGCATGTATTGCCGCCCCGGTATTTCTCTACCGGTATTTTTCTATTATTTCTTGCGCTCGGAAATTCCATCTACTTTTTTGGCAGAAGCCATGAAAACAATATTCTCAATATTTCAGGAGCATTAGTGTTTTCTCTATTCATGACTATTGACTTAATGAATTTTACAGTAAAAAAAACAAAAGCCAGAAAGGAAGATTTAAAGCTGAAAAAGGGGCAAGTGAAACAATCAAAAGCTCAGGAATCCACCATTGACAGGTTAAAGAAAATAGCTGTTGCCAATGCATTGCCATGGGTTTTGGTGCTGGGATCTGTTTATTTTTATTCAGGCAGAATTGCCGAAAAAGCTGGTAAACAATACACGAATATTTCACACCTGCAGTTTGTATATCCCATGCCTGCAGTTCCCAGAGACTTTACAGCAGTGAAAGTGCTGACACACAATAGCCCCGATGTTTATTTTTTAAACTACTATGACTTTACCTATTACTACTATGGCAATTATACACCGCTGGGGTATTATGCTCCACTTGCTGCCTGCCCGTTTGTAAAGGATGTAATCACTTTTTCACAGGACTTGCTTAACAGGCATTACTATTTAGTAACGAACAGTATTCCGGATGTTATTGAATTGTTTCCGAAGCTCAACTACAACAGGGTGGTTGAAAAGGATGGTTTCACCGTTATCTCAAAAGAAAATACGGAACTGCTTCTTCCTGTCAATCCCCTTTCTTTAATTCATATTGGCATCGCTGACAGTTTGGCGAAAAGCGGATTACAACTTCCTCCGCTTAAAGTAAAAGACACATTTACAATGGAGATTATTCTTAACCCGTCATTAAACCAGGTAGATTATGCCACCGTTTTGTCAACGGTTACTGATGCTGACCTGAATAGAGGATTCATTCTACAGCAGGTAAAAGATTTTAAAACCCAGTATGTTTTTGCTTTCAGGAATGTGAATAAAGAGATTATAACTATTGGTTTTTCTCTTCCGGCTGATACATGGAATTATCTTGCGATAACAATGTGGGGAGATAAAATAAAAATCTACAACAATGGAAAACTACTCGTCGCACAGGCTAATACATCGCCAATTTTAAATAGCAATGAGCCGTTATCGGTTGGCGATGTTTTCAGGCAAACAGACCGAAACTTTAGCGGATACATAAAAGAAATAAAGGTAACGAATGGAGGACTTTCGGAAGAAGATGTATTAAAAAATTATAGCGGCGCAGTCTCGAAACTAAAAGTGGGTTCTCACTTCAACTCACTTCGCAATTAGATTAACCAATAACAAACTTCATCGTTATCTTTATCTTTGTGCCCGATGCACCGTCCGACATTTGATGAGATATACATGGAGCTTGCGCAGAATCTTGCGCATAAGAGCCATTGCGTAAAAATAAAGGTGGGGGCAGTCCTTACCAAAGAAACTCGTATTGTTTCACTTGGCTATAACGGCCCGCCTGCCGGTACGCACAATTGCGACGAGGAATGGCCGGATACCGGCTGCCCGCGCGACAGTAAAGGAAGCTGCTCGCTGGCGCTTCATGCCGAGCAGAATGCTATTCTTTATGCCTCAAAAAACAATGTGAGTATGGATGGTTGCACGTTGTATGTAACGCTTTCGCCCTGCCTTGCCTGTGCACGCATTATTTTCACGATGGGCATTAAGAAAGTTTATTTTCTTAAATCGTATGCTCAATACAAGGGTATTCCTTTGGATGAAGGGGTTGATTTTTTGTTAAAGTTTGGTGTGCAAGTGCAACAATACAGCCCTGATTTAGTTAAATGATAGTAAGAAAGAATTGCGGACTGCGGATTTTCAATTGCGAATTAATGCGATCCACAATCTGAAATCACCAATTCGCAATCCGCAATTTTCAAAAATATTTCCTGAATCATGTCTGATAGCCCCCGTCGCCATAATCCCTATCTCCCGCTCATCTTTTCTTTGTTGCTGGTTTCAGCATTTATATTCGGTATGCGTTATAACAGGCTTGGAATGGGCATGAACCACAAAACTATATTCGGTAATCATCCTAACCAGTTCAATAAGATCAATGATGTCATCAACTACATCAATGATTCATACGTGGATAGCGTCAATCCGAAAATGTTAGTGGAAAACACCATTGAAGCTATGTTGCACCAGCTCGATCCTCATTCAGCTTATATCCCTGCTGAACAGGTTTCATCTGTGCATGAATCGCTGGAAGGAAACTTCGAGGGCATAGGTATAGAGTTTCATCTGCAGGATGATACGATCATGGTGGTTACGGTTGTTTCGGGAGGTCCCTCAGACCAACTCGGTATTCAATCAGGCGACAGGATTGTAAAAATTGATGATAAAAACTTTGCAGGTATTCATATTACCAATGATGATGTCCTCAAAAACCTGCGAGGCCCTGGCGGCACAAAAGTAAAAGTGAGCATCCTCAGGCGTGGGCAGAATCATTTCATTGATTTCAACATCAAGCGTGGCAAGATTCCATTGTATAGTGTGGACGTGGCATATATGCTTGATGTGGAAACGGGATACATCAAGATCAGCACCTTTGGCGAAACCACGTATGATGATTACCTGAATGCTTTCATGAAGCTAAAAGGCATGGACATGAAGAACTTGGTGCTTGACCTTCGCGGCAACCCGGGAGGTTACCTGAACACGGCTGTTAAGATTGCTGATGAATTCCTCTCCGATCATAAAATGATTGTATATACAAAAGGCCGGATTCACAGGAATGAAGAATACCGCGCTACCACCCGTGGCTTCTTTGAGCAAGGCAAGCTCATCGTTCTCATCGATGAAGGCAGCGCCTCAGCCAGCGAGATTGTTTCAGGCGCCTTGCAGGATTGGGATCGCGCAACAATTGTAGGCCGCCGTTCCTTCGGCAAAGGACTGGTGCAGGAAGAAAATTCTTTTCCTGACGGCTCGGCTATACGACTTACGATTGCACGTTATTATACTCCAACAGGGCGTTCCATTCAAAAGCCTTATGACAAAGGCTATGAGGATTACTCACATGAGCTGATGGATCGCATAAAGAAGGGCGAGCTTGAAAGCATTGACAGCATCAGCTTTCCTGACTCACTCAAGTTTACCACTCCCAGCGGACACACTGTGTATGGAGGAGGGGGCATCATGCCTGATGTATTCGTGCCTTTGGATACTTCTTTTAACACCGATTTTTATTCCGACGCCATGGCAGACGGACTGGTCGTTCAGTTTGCTTACGATTACCTGGATCGTAACCGTGGGCATTTCAATAAATACAGAGGCTTTGACGAATTCAATAAATCGTTTTCAGTGACGGATGATATATATAAACATTTTGCAGACTATGCGGTAAAGAGCGGGATAAAGAAAAACGAACAGGCAATTAAACGCTCCTCACCTCTTATCCGCAACCTCATCAAAGCATATATTGCCCGTCAGCTTTATAAGAATGATGGCTTTTACCCCGTCATCCACCAGATGGATGAGGCTTTGAAAAAAGCAATGGAACTAATGCATAGCGAAGAAGTTTCGGAGAAGTAAAATCAGGGCTTTTCGTTTCTCTGCAGGGAAGCCCATCAAGGAATATATATTTAGAATATTCTAATTGCTGCCGCAAAAGATTCCCACTTCTACTGCGTGCTCAATACCATCATCTGCCAGAGCAATAGTATTTCCCTTTTCTTCAACGCCATTAACTAACACTGTTGTTTCTCCAACGCCGGGTTTTTGAATAAAACTAATTTGATAAGAGGTGCTCTTGTAGCGATAACGGACTTTGAATGATTCCCAACCGGACGGAATGCACGGTGTAAAGATTAATTTGCCTTCCTCCTGCTTTATTCCAAGTAGTGACCCGGTAATCAATTGATACATCCAGCCTGCTGATCCGCTGTACCATGTCCATCCTCCTCTTCCGATGTGAGGTGCAACGGCATATACATCTGCTGCAACGACATAAGGCTCTACTTTATATATAGCAATAGCTTCTTCAGACTTTCCGTGATTCACAGGGTTTATCATCTCCATTAGTTCCCATGCACGCTTGCTGTTACCCGATTTAGCAAATGCCATTGTCAGCCAGATAGCGGCATGTGTGTACTGACCGCCATTTTCTCTTACTCCCGGCACATACCCCTTTATATATCCCGGATCTAAAGCAGATTTATCAAAAGGCGGCATTAGTAATTTAATTAAAGCATGTTCATTATTGACGAGGTGCTTATCAGCAGATTCCATTGCCATCGTCGTGTGTTCAGTTGTTCCCGCTCCTGACAGCACAGACCAGCTTTGTGCAACAGAATCAATCTGGCATTCCTCATTGCTTGCTGTGCCAAGCGGTGTGCCGTCATCAAAATAAGCACGACGGTACCATTTACCATCCCATCCATTCTTCTCGATATTTTCCTTTAATGTATTTGCTTCTGTTTCGCATTGTTTTACAAAGTCGGGATCGTTTTGCAATTGTGCTATCTGAATAAATTGTTTGAGCACGTCATAAAGAAAAAATGCAAGCCACACGCTTTCGCCTTTTCCATTCCTTCCCACCCTGTCCATGCCGTCATTCCAATCTCCTGTGCCCATCAATGGCAAGCCGTGACTGCCAAAACTAAGTCCGTGCTTAATGGCTCTCACGCAGTGATTATATAAGGTAGCGCTCTCGCCGGATTGTGTAACAAGGTCGTAATAGGATTCTTCGCCCGGATTTAATAATCGCCCTTCTAAAAAAGGAACGGATTCATTTAGCACTTCCGTATCGCCGGTGCTTAAAACATACCTGCAGCTTACATAGGGGAGCCAAAGAAAATCATCCGAGCAGCGTGTTCTCACACCGCGCCCTATCGGGGGATGCCACCAGTGCTGAACATCACCTTCTTTAAACTGACGTGAAGCGGAAAGAAGAATTTGTTTACGGGCCAATCCGGGTTCAGCATGGATGAGAGAAATAACATCCTGCAACTGGTCTCTGAAACCAAAAGCACCTGACGATTGATAGTATCCTGTTCGTGCCCAAAGACGACTGGCTAATGTTTGATAGGTAAGCCAGCCGTTTGCAAGCAGGTTAAAAGATGCGTCAGGAGTTTCAACCTGGAATGCTTCAATGGTATGCTTCCAATAATTCTTAACTTTTTCAAGCGCTTCGCGGGGTGCGGCTGTTCCGCGAAATTGCCTTGCAAGTGCGCTCGCTTCACCAGCATTTTTGCCTGCACCCAGCTTAAAGACAATTTCCTTTTCCAGGCCTTCGCCAAGGTCAACTGAAACTTGGATAGCAGCGCAGGGATCAAGCCCTACACCCATCTTACCGGAAAGCTTTATGCGTGACATAGCAGCCGGATTCTTCAGCGAACCATTGCGGCCGATAAATTCATTTCTGTCCCCGGTGAATGTTTTCGTTCTTCCATCCACATCAAAGAATGCCACGCGATCTGCAAATTCAGTGTTGTATGGATTCTTTGCAAAGAGCGCTCCGCTTTCAGGGTCAAGCTCAGTTACAACATACATCGCAGTTTTTAATTTCAAATCACCAAGCACCCAATCCGTATAACCTGTAACGGTTATGCGACGCCGTGTTCCTGAATTATTCTTTAGTTTTATTGCAGTAAACTTAATCGTGGCATCTATATCCACATACACACACATTTCTGAATGGATGCCGGCTTCATCATGTTCAAAAACACTGTACCCAAATCCATGACGAGCAATGTAACCGGATTGACCGCCTTTAGGGAGAGGTGTGACGGACCAAAAGTGCCCTGTATCTTCATCACGCAAGTAGAATACCTCACCTCCTAAGTCGCATACGGGATCGTTTTCCCACGGTGTAAGTCGCATTTCGTGAGCATTTTCAGTCCATGTATAAGCCTGTCCGCTTTCAGAAATAACGGTTCCGAAATTAGCGTTTGCTAATATGTTGGCCCATGGCTCAGGCGTCATTTTTCCGGATGCAATATATATTATATACTCGCGTCCGTCCGCGGAGAAGCCTCCAAAGCCGTTAAAGAAAAGAAGATTCTCCGGCAGCGATACAGACGGGACAGAAGGTGTATAGGTTTGGAGCGGCGCAGGCGTAATATTTGCAATAGCAGTCCTTGCAGGTCCCTTCCTGTTCACATGATCAGATAACGAACCGCCGCCCGAAGAAATGATGATACGGGCTACTGTTTGAAAAAGAATGCGGTCTTCATTGGATATTTGTTCTGAAGCCCTTACGAAGATGCCTCCGGGCTGATCGGTTGTTTGAGTTGCAACCAGCCCTGAAATTTCATTTTGCAAAACTTGCCTGTATCCACCGTGGTTATCATTCCAGATCACAAGATCCACAGCCAATCCTTTTAAGCGCCAGTAGGTGTGGGCTTGTATCAATTGTTTTACTAATTCAATTTCCGTATTCTCTTCTATCTTTAAAAGAACGATAGGCAAATCCCCGGAAATGGAATAAGGCCATAAGCCCGATTGCCCCTTGTGGTTCTTGATCAGAATGCCAGCCTCTGCACGCAATGCGGGATTAACGAAGAGTACTGAATTCGCAAGGCGACTATATAGCTGCGCATCAGATTCTGTGGCATTTATTTGCCTTAATACAACCTGATTATGCGTCCAGGCTAATTCGAAAACACGGTCTTTATGTTGCTTATCCTGGTATTTATTTACGAGGTTCTCGCATACCTCGCGGGTTTCGCCCATACCGATGATCATATCAATCATCACTGTTTCCTCCGGGTCGAGCGTTATTTTTTTTCGGATAGCAACGATAGGATCGAGCACGGATCCGCGACTATTTTTGAGCGCACCCGCATTGTTCATAGCATCGGGGTTCGCAACCGTATTGCCGCGCCCGATAAATTCCATGCGATCGGTTTCGCAGGAAACCTCTTCCACCTTCTTGTCATGAACTTTCATCAGGTGAAGCATCCATGGCTGCTTTTCTTCAACTGAACGCGGGCGTCGTGTACAAAATATAGCATTTTGCTGGGGAAGTATTTCAGTTTGTACAAAAAGGTTGCTGAAATCCGGATGCATTGCATCAGACATGGCAGATGCAATAACTACTTCAGAATAACTGGTAACATCAATGGTTTTGCGCTTGCCGGAGCGGTTAGTAATGCGCAACCGTCTCATTTCAATGTCATCTTCAGGCGATACAACAATTTCAGTGTGCGTTTCTATTTTATTTTGTAGGTCCTTAAAATCTACACGGCCTTGTGAAAATGCTGCTTCGTAATTTTTTCCGCTCTTATGCGCGGGTTGAAACGCTGTTGACCAGTACACCCCTGTTTCCAAATCGCGTATATAACAAAAGGTGCCCCATTGATCGCACGTGCCGTCTTCCCTCCAGCGTGTTACAGCAATGTCTTTCCAACGGCTGTATCCACCGCCGCTGTTTGTTACCATCACATGATATTTCCCATTCGATAATAATTGAACCTCCGGTATGGCGGTATTCGATGTTGTAATAATTCTTACTTCCGGTTCATTGGTCGTAGATGTAATTTCTACAGCATTTGTAGTGTGTGCAAAGAATGAAGTAGCTTTTGGAATTCGCTCCTGAAGTAATAATAGTGTTGCCTGGAACTGGGGCTCCGCTTCAAACCGTTTCTGCATGGGTTTGTCTAACAACAAATACGCTATAGATAAAAAGCTCATCCCCAGGTGATGTGCCATATAGGATTGTACAATCGTATTATTTTGTCCGCGCGGTAAACGGGAAGGTGTATAGTCCACTGCTTCATAGAAACCATACTTGCCTTCAAATCCTTGCGCCATCATTGTTTGAAGGTTCTCAATTGCTCTTTTCGGCGACACCATAAGCGCCATAATAGATGCATAAGGAGCGATGACCAAATCTTCTCCCAAGCCGCGTTTCAGACCGAGACCCGGAACGCCAAATGCACGATATTGATAGTTGAGCGCCGCATCTACCATATTATAACAGGATTCTGAAATACCCCAAGGCACGCTACGTTCATTTCCATATTCAATTTGCCGCTCCACTGCTGCTCCATCTGTTTGTTCAAGAAGTGTATTCTCATAAGAAGGCATTACTAAAAGCGGCATGAGATATTCAAACATAGACCCGCTCCACGAAAGCAAAATAGGTCTTCCGCCTGCATTCGTAAGCAACCTGCCTAAGGCGAACCAGCTTTCCTGCGACATCTTACCTTGTGCAATACCTACGAATGTAGTAAGGCGTGCCTCTGACGCCAGCAAATCATAAAAGCTTGGATCGCACCGGTGTTCTTCCATATTGTACCCGATAGACAGCAGTTGTTTTGCTTTGTCATAAAGAAAATCAAATTCTATGTCTGCCAGCTCATTGCATTGTTGCGCAAGACGTTCCAATAAAACTATTCTTTCATTGGCATGCTTACTTGCCTGCGTCAAAGATGATTCGAACGTTTTTAGCCATTCATTTTCTGTTGCCGTATTGTTGGCAGAGTGAAGATCAGCGACTTCCGATTCTACAGAAATATCTATTCTTGCTAATTCCCGTAACGTAGGAATTCTGATCATTGCAAAAAGATTCTTGAATTTAAATGGAGCGACAGGTAGAAACAGCCATGGAGCAAGTTCTCTAAGATCATCCATGCATTTTTGAATTTGCCTGGAAAGCGCTATAGCCCACCAGCGCGCTTCACTTTCGGCATCAGCTTGCAGATTATTTATTACAGTGGAATAGCTGCGAAGTAACTCTTCCACACAATGCTTTGCTTCTTCGAGGCTTAACGGTTCAAAGAGAAATAATTTTTCGTGAGCAGCCCTGAACTTATTTAAGGATGGAATATCTTTCTTATCCGCTCTTTCAATAACAACCCGCAATGTGTCTTTAATGCCTCCTAATAAATCAGGGCCTGTTATTTTATGATGCGGCAGATCAAGAATACCCTGGCGTAACGTAAGCAAGTGCCCCGCAAGATTCCCGCTGTCCACCGTGGAGATATATCTTGGCCAAAGCGGTTTCAACGATTGTGTATCATACCAGTTATAAAGATGTCCGCGATATTTTTCCAGCTTTTGCATCGTGTTGATAGCGCCGGCAGTTCGTTCAATAAATTCATTACTGTTTATATAGCCAAAGTCGTATGCAGTAAGATTAGAAAGAAGTGAAAGCCCTATATTAGTAGGAGAGGTGCGATGTGCAATGACACTAACAGGGACTTCCTGAAAATTATCAGGAGGGAGCCAGTTTTCTTCGGGAGTTACAAACTTTTCAAAAAACCCCCATGTTTTCCGCGCAAGTCTTTGAAGGAAAATGGTTGATTCTTCACTTAGCGTGGCTGAACTTTTTGCCAATGGCTTGCTGACCCACCATGTAATGAGAGGAGCTACTATCCAAAGAAATAAAATGGGTCCTGCCACATCCAGCGTAACCGGCATGGAAAGCATTAAATAAACGAACATGCCGATGCCAATAAAAGGTTCAATCCACATGAACATATAAGACCTGAAAAGGCTCTTCTGTTTACTGCGCTCTATATAATGTGAGGACATCCATTCCAGGAGATGCTTGTGTGAAAACACCATCCTCCATACTGTTTTAATAATGGTGCGGGAGTTTATATATGCTTCGTATGGAAGGCAGATCATAGTAAACAAAGTTCGGATCGCTAAGCTTCCTGCAGAACGGGAGGAAACCAAAATATGGTGTGATAAAATAAGATCCTTGGGCTTCCTCAATATATCCCATAGCGAACTTATGATTACCGGCAGAATGATGATCGCAGTTATATATAGCGTCCAGACAGCTGTCGAGTGTAATAACGTCCATCCCAACAAAACAAAAACAGTGAATGCAAAAGGCACCAGGCTGCGCCTTATATTATCTGATATCTTCCACCGCGACAATGCTGACAGCGGATTTTTGTGCCAATGTTTATTTCCTCCCGGAACATATGGTAATATCCATGCAGCAATCTGCCAGTCTCCGCGGAGCCACCGGCGGCGGCGCTGTATATCGGTGTCGTAGCGAACAGGATATTTTTCATACAACTGCACATCACTCAAAAGCCCTGACCGCACATAGCATCCCTCTACTAAATCATGACTGAGAATGCGATTCTCGGGAAATTGCCCTTTCAAGGCCTTTTCAAAAATATCAACTTCATAAATTCCCTTACCTATAAAAGAACCTTCTTCAAATAAATCCTGGTACACATCAGAAGTAGCCCGCGTGTATGGATCAATGCCCGGTTCATTACCGTTCATGCGGGCATATAAAGTCGTGTTTTCATCGGGCAGGCTGATTGATACTCGTGGCTGCAATATGCCATAACCCTGGGTCACCCTGCCCTTTTTCTCATTATATACGGCCCGGTTTAATGGATGAGCCATTGTGCCGACAATCTTCCATGCAGACTCACGCGGAAGCTGCGTGTCGGAGTCAAGCGTAATTACATACTTAATATTCAAAAGAAGATCCTGCTCTCCCACGATTAATGAAAAACGATCTTTACAATCTCCGCGAAGCAAGCCATTCAACTCAGCCAGCTTACCGCGTTTTCTCTCATAGCCCATCCAGATGCTGTCATTTGCATTCCATTTTCTCGGCCGGTGAAAGAGATAAAACTTTGTGTGTTTCGCACTCGGTGTTTTTAGCGGATCGCCCGACGTTGATTCTGACTCATCTAAACTTGAAACATTTATATATCCGTATTTATCATTCAACGCTTCAATTTTGTGCCGTGCCAGCCGCAACAATGCTTCATCACCCGGCAAATCCTTTTCATGCGCATCTGTAAAATCAGTCAGCAAGCCGAATATGAGGTTCTCATCCTTGTTCGCAAGAAAGCGAACTTCCAATGCTTCCACCAACGTCTCTGTGTCGTGAGCATTAGTCAGCATGGACGGAATAATCACCAGTGTGCGTGATTCATCCGGAATGCCTGAAGAAAACCCCATTCGTGGTAGCAACTTAGGATGTACTACCAGGGTGGACAGGAAATTAACCAGCGATACAGCAAGCTGGCTTGCACAAATAAGTGAAAGCAATGCCATCGTGGCTACCAGCCAGTGATTATCACAATCGGAATATGCCTTGAATGCTATGATGGCAGTTAACCCAAATGTAATTAACAGGATAGTCCCTATATATATCACTAAAGGAAAACGTCCCAGCCTGCGGCGCGATGCAGCAACAAAAGACAAACGCATGTTCGCACGCTTTTCTGTCTGCGGCAATCCCTCATCTACGAGATAGTAACCGACGTGAGCCAAACGCTCGTCTGCACTGTTTTTTTCTGCACTCTCCTGTGCCAGCTGTATTGCAATGCGTGCCACGTCAGCTTCAGGCAGCCTGGAATTTTTCGCAACCTGTTCCACTACCTGCCGGTAATTGTCGCGCGTGGAGAAATCCATTAACGGGTAATTCTTATCCTCCCGCAAAATGTGGTCAATGACGCTGTTTGTCTCTACAAAGAGCCGCCAATCAATGCTTCCCAGCATGCGAAGACTGCTGATGCTATTGCTTACAGAAACCTGGTTAGCCGCCTGCTCCTGGTTCTCAATTTGCACGAGCTCGTTGCTTGTCTGCCCGTTCTCCGTCAGCCGCTCTTCAACCCAATTGAGCGGTTGTGCAAGAGCTGGCCCTTTTCCACGAAGCTGGCGTATGAACTCAGCAACAAACGCCCGTTCAAGCGGAGGATTTGAACGCGCCATATCGGCTATTACAAAGATCAGGTTCTTCGAATCAGTTTCAACCGTTTCCGTCATCTCCTTCGCCCAATAATCAGCAAGATCCCTGTTGATCCTGTCTATGGCCACGCGCGCAGATACACGTCGTAGATTTTCAATGAGCGCCAGGCGAAGCATGATCGGTATCGCCCACAGCTCGCCCAACTGAAAAGGCGCAATAGCGTTATATGGTTTCAGAAAATTATTCAGGCTCTCTATATCAATGCGTCCGTCGCTATGCGCAATAATTTCGAGCACAATACCATATACGCGTGGCAAACCCGCCGATTCGCCATTCGCAAGCTGCGGCAACCCCTCACTATATATCTTTGGTAAATGTTTTTTAGCGGTGCGAATTTGCTCCTCTATCATGTAAAAATTATCCAGCAGCCATTCGCCGGCAGGAGTGATCTGGTAATTCTCTTTTACTGATTCTCTGAACAGGTTGCGGACTTCAAGCAGCACCTTTTCATTATCAGCTAATCGTTTAAGCAAACGGTCAGATGATTTCTTTTTGCTTATGACATGCGTCTTTGCCAGCGACTCACTATGTTGTTCCATCTGGTCAGAGCTGAATAGCTCCGATCGCAATGGTTCCTCCAGTATATATTTTGGCTGAGCATCATCACCCAAAAAATATTGCTTCATTTGGGTTAAAAACTCCGGCGCCGTCTTGCTGCTTACTTTCATATATAGTTCTCTCTTATCTCCGCAGGTGCGGGCTTAGCTCTTTTTTAAAACACCATCTACAATACCCTGTCCTTCTTCCAAAATACGCTTTACATGTTCTTCACCTGAAAAACTCTCTGCATAAATTTTATATATATCTTCTGTGCCTGACGGGCGCGCGGCAAACCATCCGTTCTCCGTCACTACTTTCAATCCTCCTATATCCGCTCCATTGCCGGGCGCTTTCGTCAGAATGCTTTGTATTTTTTCTCCTGCAAGGTCTTTCGATTTTACAAGATCAGGGGAAAGCTTTGAAAGCAATGCCTTTTGTTCAGGAGTAGCAGGCGCTTCCAGCCTGTTATAAACAGGCTCACCAAAATCTTTCGTCAGCTCCTTATATATCTCACCCGGATCGCGGCCTGTTACAGCTAATATCTCTGCAGAAAGCAAAGCAGGAATCAGTCCGTCTTTATCAGTCGTCCACACACTACCATCCAATCGTGAGAAGGAAGCCCCTGCGCTTTCCTCGCCTCCAAAGCAAAGGGAGCCGTCAGACAAACCATCCACGAACCATTTAAAGCCAACGGGCACTTCATAAATTTTTCGTCCAAGCTTAGCGGTCACCCTGTCAATCATACTGCTGCTGACAACCGTTTTCCCAATGGCTGATGAACTATTCCATTTGGGACGATGTTGTAAAAGATAAAATATTGCGGCTGAAAGATAATGATTGGGCGGCAACAAGCCCGCGCTTTTTGTTACGATTCCATGACGGTCATGATCGGTATCGCAGGCAAAAGAAATATCAAACTGATCTTTCATTTTGATCAAGCTCTGCATGGCGTAAGAAGAAGAAGGATCCATGCGTATCTGCCCGTCCCAATCCACCGTCATAAACCGGAAAGTAGGGTCAACGATTTTATTAACAACGGTAAGATTCAAGCCATACTTATCAGCAATAGGTTCCCAGTAATGAACGCCTGCGCCGCCAAGCGGATCAACTCCGATTTTTATTTTAGAATCACGGATGGCATCCATATTAATAACTGCACTCAGCTCATTTATATATGTATTTAGATAATCATACCTATGCGTAGTGGAAGCATTGAGCGCTTTCTCAAAAGATATTCGTTTTACATCTTTCAGACTTTGCCGTGAGCCCTCAGTCGAACGGTTATTTGCAAGATATTCATTTGCCTTTGCCTGTATCCAATTCGTTACTGTAGATGCAGAAGGGCCGCCATCAGGTGTGTTATACTTGAAGCCACCGTCATTGGGAGGATTGTGTGACGGAGTGATAACTATTCCGTCTGCAAAACCCTCTTTGCGTCCCCTGTTATAGTTAATAATAGCATGTGATATAACCGGCGTAGGCGTATATTCATCTCCTTCGGCCCGCCCGAACGACTGTCCAGTCGGGCGGGCAATCATCACCTCCACACCGTTCGCCGCAAGCACTTCAAGAGCAGTGGCATTTGCGGGAACAGACAGTGCGTGCGTATCAATGCCGAGAAACAACGGCCCGTTAATTTTATGCTCTTTCCGGTAAACGCAAATTGCCTGGCTGATACTCAGAATGTGGCTTTCATTGAACGACGTATCAAAAGAAGAACCACGATGTCCGGAGGTGCCGAAGGACACCTTTTGTGAAGAAACAGAAACAGAAGGAATCTGTGTGTAGTAATCCGTTACAAGACGAGGCACGTTAACTAACATCGAGGGTTCAGCAGGTTTTCCTGCATAAGGACTAACATTCATAGAAGCGAAAATTGTTGTATCTTGATTAAAAAATGTAGTTAATTAAAAAGCATGAATATTTTCGCAAAAATAAGCATTCTTTAATGTTTTTTTCATGGCTTAGTCCAACTTTCATTATTTAAAGATAATTGAGTGCAAAAGTGATTGCAACACAGCAGCAATAAAAAAGCATCCGCTTGTTGGCGCGATGCCTATATAAAAAACTAAACGAAGGTCAGTTTTTAATGCCTTAAAAAGTTATATAATTTTAGAAATGTGTTACATTATTTACAGATTTTGTCTCAGGCGCTCAATGGGTTGCTTCACTTCATCCCGTAGAACAACCTGAGTCCGGTATGTAGAGAGATGATAACGTCTGAAAGTTTGAAAATACACTAATAAAAACAGCAGAATAACCGTTGACTATGCCCGTGCCTTTCTGCTTTGCATCCACAAATAACAACAAACCAATGCAATGCCAAGCTGAATGACCGGGGCAAAAACAGGTACGTTGATGTGGTCTATAAATATGTGCTTTAGTGTATTGAGGCCAAGCAAACCAAAGCCTAACGTGTATGCCCACAAAACTCCCGGAGCATTTTTAGCTGCAAAAGAAATAAGCCCGGTTAAAATTGAAAACATTGCCAATACCTGCGACAGGTTGATTACGGCATTCTGACCATTTGCATCAAGGTTTGGGAAAGTATCAGCCATCATTTTGTTTCCCATTGCATACATGCCAATGCCCTGGAGCAAAAGTATTGCCCCGATAACTGTAAAAATGTTTTTCTGATTCATTGTATTTAGAGGTTTAGTGTTTACCTACTCGTTTGGCTTCTCGGTTACCGCCCCGTTTTTTTTATAGTGGCGCCGGTCTCCACTCAAGGAACGTAAATATGGTTATTATTTGAGTACAATTGTCCTTGCCTGATGCTTTATATTAACATAGTCAGGTTGAGAAACCTGATAGCACAATCAATAACGTGTCAAAGGTGGATTGAAAATCCACTGATAAAAACGGCAAAATAACATATCCTGCGGAGCAGGCGAGTAAAAGAGTAAAACAATCCTAAATACAAAATAATTTTATACATTTGATTCAAACTTCATACACAATGAGAATAAAAACATTGCATATAGGCAAAGAAATAACTAAAGCAAGGGGAATTGAAGAAATTAATTTAGAACGTTTAGGTCAGGTAGTTGCACTGATCGGCAGGAATGGATCAGGAAAATCAAGAATATTAAAACTGGTTGAAGAATTCATAAAACGAGCAACAGTTTTGGATTTGACAGACGGAACACTTGAATTTGTTCCCCTTTATTTAAATAATCAATTTAATAACACTAGTCGCTTTCTCAAAGAAAGACATTTATTGCAATTGAACTTAAACAGATTAAATTCTTTTAAGGTTAAAGATGAAAAAAATATTCAAGAAATTCAAAATCTACAACAAAGAATTGGAGCTATAGGTAACATGCCCGAGATTCAAAATTTAAGAAGAAATCCTCAACCGGAACAACATTTTAATCAACAAATTCAGAAAATTCAATCCAAAATCCAAGGTTATTTTCTAAAAATTGATCACAAGCAAATACAGGAGCTTAAACAGACAATTGATAATGCAAATTTAACGGCTACGACTTTTGAAGCCCTAATGGAAAAAGTCTCAGAAGAACAAGATTACCAGGAACTTGCTTCAATAAACCAAACAGCACTAAGCTATCTATCCAAACTTCCTCACATACTGGTCAAAGATAAAGATGATGCATACGGCGATGCAATAAAGTACGAAGCTAAAAAAGCTCATCAACAATATATGTCGTTAAAGAAGCTGATAAAAGATTTTTTAAACAAGGATTTAAGATGGGAAAAGCAAGTGGGACAGAGCGCTGTAAGTGAAACAGGAGTTACTACACAATCTAAAGGAGCTTGGTTACTAGCTGACAGACCATTTAATTATTCTGAATTTTCAGATGGTGAAAAAACTTTATTTGCATATAGTTTATTATTTTTTCTTTTGGAACAAAACCCTGCTGTTAGAATTTCAGAGAGCATTATTGTTATAGATGAACCTGAATTGCATTTGCATCCGGAATCAGAAATCGCTGTAATCAAGGGTATAAGAAAAGTTATCGCTGAAAAGGGGCAATTATGGATTGCAACTCATTCAATCAATATCCTTGCGGATTTATCGTATGATGAAATATTTATGGTTAAAAATAATTCTATCATTCCTCCAGGAAGAGTGGTTCCGGGTCAAACGCTTGTTGAATTAATGGGGCTTGATGGACAAATAGAAAAGCTAACAACTTTTGTTACAAATATTTCCAATTGGGCTTTTTTAAATTTTATGACACAATGTTTCAACGATCCTGATACAATTGAAGCAGCCACCGCCAACGATCCCGAAGTTAATCTTTTTAAAAAAGCCATCAAAGAAAATGAAAATGGCACCATGCTATTAGATTTCGGCGCTGGCAAAGGCAGAATATATAAGGAAATAAATTCTTCAGATTTAAAAGCGGGCTTAAAATACCACGCTTTGGAGCCCAATCCTGTTAATATTGAGGAGTTACAAAGGGCAGGAATTGAATATTCTTACAAAGATTATACTGAGCTGCCTACAAATTATTTTGATTTCATTTTATTGTGTGGGGTTTTACATGAAATACCGGCAACTACGTGGCCGGAAATTCTAAATAAAATTAAAGACTCTTTAAAAGAAAATGGTTTTATTATCCTTATTGAAGATTTAAGTTTGCCAAAAGGTGAAAAAATAGAAGATGATGGATTTTTAATTCTTGATACAGAAAGTGCGCAGAAATTATTCGGAATGAAGGAAAAACCCTCCACATTAATTTCTTCTGAAGCCAGATATAAAGATAGAATACTTTGTGCCCTTTTAAATAAAAGTAAACTTAATAATGTCACCGTCCAAACAACTATTGAAGCCATTCAACAGATAAAGAAAAATGCTTTTCAAAAAATAAAAACGTTGCGAAAGGAAACTCCTACACCTCAAAACAAGTTAAGTTTAGGAAGGGAAGCAGCACTTAACTCGCAACTGTATTTAAATTCAGATTTAGCGCTAGAAAAATTGTCTGCATTGAATAACAACAAACCTGTCGATCCAGTTTTAAATTAATCCCCCTCGTTCTGCGCAGTTTAGCGCGTTGGTTTTATGAGATGGCTAACTACGTTGGTTTCGATTGGAAGTTAATCAGCAATCCCTAAATAGTCCGGTGGATATAGCTTCTGCCCGTTATGCAGGATTTTCAATCATTAGTGTTCGAAACATAT
>PLYJ01000119.1 GCA_003151745.1 Bacteroidota bacterium | reverse complement strand
ACGGTTGTTTTGCAAAGCTCTCAAATGGTGATTACAGGTAACCACCAAATAGGGACAGGTAACTACATCGTGATTACAGGTAATCATTATATGGTGATTGGTAATCATCTGATGCTTACCTGTACTTTTTGAATGGAAAGGAGCAGAAAATTTGGAATGGGGAGTAATGATTATCTGCATATTGAACTCCTTTCAATAATTCAATACGAATTATAAAGGAGGTCTATCATTTAGTAAGATGTGAAAGAAATAGTCCAAATGTCATAGAGAAATTGAAATTCTGTGATGAGAATTTGGAAGGGTTTTATGGATTTAATGTATATTATTATCAAATTAATTCTTCATAAGTAAACAAACGGGTTATTTTTTCCACACTTTGTTGTAAAAACGAGGTAATATTGCCACAACAAATCGGTATTGCGCATATTTTTCTACTAAATCCCATTTTTTAGTAAATTGCAGGATTATTGAAATGCAAGCTTTTAAAATCAGAACCTATGAACTCTAAAATTCTAATCATCGAAGATGACCATGCCATTTGCCAACTCTTAAAACAGTTTTTGTCAAAGCATGGTTATGAAGTAACGATTGCAAGCAATGGCAAAAAAGGAATTCAGGCTTTTAAAGATGAAAGCCCAAACTTGGTATTATGTGATTTTCGCCTCGGAGATACAGACGGTGTTTCTGTGCTAAAGCAGATTAAGGAAATAAATCAGTCAGTGCCCATCATCATCGTTACCGGGTATTCTGACATTCGCACATCCGTGCTGGCCATGCGGTCAGGCGCTTATGATTATATCACCAAGCCATTATTCCCTGAAGAAATCCTGCTTACGATTAAAAAAGCGCTTGAAGTAGTGGCTCATGAAAATTTACAAACCGGAGCACCAAGAACTGTCAAATCGCAAAAGTTTATTTTTGGAAAAAGTCCGCAGTCGAATGCACTCATGAAGCAAATTGAGTTAGTTGCCCCAACGGACTACAGCGTTATTATATATGGTGAAAGCGGAGCCGGAAAAGAAGCTGTTGCACAAACCATTCACATGAAAAGCCTGCGTGCCGCTCAACCGTTTGTAGCCGTGGACTGCGGTTCCATTTCTAAGGAACTGGCAGGCAGTGAACTTTTTGGACATGAAAAAGGATCCTTTACAGGAGCCATACTAACTAAAATCGGTCATTTTGAATTAGCTAATGGAGGCACGCTTTTCCTGGATGAGGTTGCAAACCTGCCTTACGAGGTGCAAACTTCCCTGCTGCGTGTTGTGCAGGAGAAGAAAATAAGAAGGATAGGCGGTAATAAGGAAATAGATATTGACGTAAGATTAATTATTGCAAGCAATGAAAATTTGGTTGATGCCTATAAAAAGAGAAAGTTCAGGGAAGATTTGTTTTACAGGTTCAATGAATTTCAGATTTCATTGACACCGCTCCGCGAGCGTAAGGATGAAATAATGACTTATGCAAGTTTTTTTCTCAATCAATCTAATGAATTACTTGGAAAGGATATCACCGGTTTTGATGAAGAAGTTATTGATCTTTTCGAAAATTATCCCTGGTATGGTAATCTTCGCGAGCTAAAGAATGTAATTAAGAGGGCTGCTCTGTTAACCGAGGGAGACAAAATCAAATCCAGCTCGTTGCCATTTGAAATATCCCATTTTTCTAAATTGTCTTTCGGCGAGTCAGACAGTTTTAATGTAAAGGAGGAAATAGTTGAGAAAAATGAAGAAGCGTCGGAACCTGATTATCTAATGGGTCACGCCGATATAAAAAATGCCGCACATGAAGCAGAATATGAAATGATCATCAAAGTGCTGAAAAAGGTAAATTTCAATAAAAGTAAAGCAGCCAAAATCCTAAACATAGACCGGAAAACCCTTTATAACAAAATTAAAAATTTTCAGCAGTAGCTATATATGAAGAGGAAAATTAAAATTTTGCTTGTAGAGGATAATGAAGCAGATTATGTTCTCTTTGAAAGTTTATTGCAGGACGTTAAAAACTATGAGTTCGATTTGCAATGGACTCCTTATTATGAGGAAGGCTTAGCTATCATAAAGCGAAATGAGCATGATGTGTATGTATTGGATTATTTGTTAGGTAACTACACCGGCCTTGATTTGCTGAAGGAAGCCCTGAACTGGGGCTGCGAAGCGCCTTTTATCGTATTGACAGGCATTGGAAATCACCAGGTAGATATGGAGGCGATGGAAACCGGGGCTGCTGATTTTTTAATTAAAGGAGAAATTGATGCTGAAAAGCTGGAGCGCAGCATTCGTTATTCATTAGAGCGAAATGCTAATTTGAAGGCATTGAAAGAAAGCGAAGTGAAATACCGCACTGTTTTTGAATCATCCAGGGACATGATTTTTATAGCAGACGAAAATGGCAACCTTATTGATTTTAATGATTCGGCAACGAAAATATTTGGTTATTCCAGGGAAGATCTCTTAAAATCATCCTTTTCCATTTTCTATTATAGCGAAGAAGAAGAAAAGATTTTTCTTGATGCATTGAGATTAACAGGAACGGTGACAAATAATGAGTTGATATTAAAAAACAAGGATGGAGCAAAAAAATATTGTCTGGTATCAGCCTCGCTTCAACCTTCCTCAGAAGGGAAGATATATATATTTGGCATCGTGCATGATATTACACGAAGGAAAATGATAGAGCGTGATTTAGTCATTGCTGAGAAAATTGCAGTGACCGACCGTTTGGCTCAAATGCTTGCTCACGAAATAAGAAACCCGTTAACTACTATCAATTTAGTGGTCGGTCAAATTGAATTTGATCTTCCTAATGAGAGCTATAAGCCTTCCCTTGACATGATCAAGAATAACTGTCGCAGGATAGACGATCTTATTAAGGAAGTACTCCTGTCATCAAAGGTTGCTAAAATTCAAATGAATAAGCACAATCTTAATGAGCTCATTGATGAAACCCTGAACTTTGCAATAGATCGCATTAAGATAAAAAAGATAAAAACTAAAAAAGATTATGCTGCTGATATATGCGAAATAACCGTTGATGCGGTAAAAATTAAAACTGCATTATTAAATATTATTATTAACGCCGTTGAAGCCATGCCTGATAAAGGCGGCATATTAACCATTAGAACACGAAAGGAAGAAAAAAGATGCTTTATTGAAATTGAAGATAATGGCGCAGGAATAGCCAAAGAAAATCTTAGGAAATTGTTTGAGCCTTACTTTACAGGCAAGCCTCAGGGTGTGGGATTAGGATTATCCAGCACTCATAATATTATCCAATCGCATCAGGGAACTATAGAAGTGGAATCTGAGATAAACAAAAGGACAAAATTTACCATTGGTTTGAATATTTAAAGATTCATGCTTCCTGTCCCCATTTTTGTTATAATAAGATTTATTTTTGGATTTTTTCATATTTTTTATAAAAAATGCCTGCTTTACTTTTGAAAATGTAAGATTTAGCTCAATTCTTTCAACATTACCCCCATCCTATAATGTATTTTGGGGTACTATGCTTACAGCCTCTATTATTATCCTCGTATATCTTACTTATTTCAAATACCGGCATATTAAAGTCGTAAAGGCCACTGCAAAAAAGTTTGTCAGGCAGGCACATAACGAAACAGCCAATATCAATTATTGCATCGAATTTATCGTTAAAAAGTCTTCTGAAGCCATGAAAATAGATGAATTGTGGATTGACAGAAAGCTTTACAAGTTCAAAATCACACGCGAAACTTCGCATGAACATGTAGGGGTATTTGATGAAAAAGAAAGTTTGAAAATTGACGCCTTTGAAATTATGGATGATCATATTTCATCAACGTGGAGTCCTCCGCGCAAATTTAACGGGGCTGTAATGATTGGTTACTGGATCAACAACAAGAAAAAATATCTTTCCATTAATAAGATCGAGTTTTTAGCAGCTTAATTTTAATTTTTGATTTTTCCCGTCCCTTATCTCCATACTTAATTTCTGTTTTAAATTCCGTTCTTTGCTACTGTTATGCGGCTCAGATGGGTTTTTATTTTCCTGCTTAGTTACATTCTTCTTCAGTTCAGTTGGTGGACCTACCTTCTCATTGATCTGAACAATGAGAATGTCCGCCTGCGCTATTCTGCTGCCGGGAATAATGAAGTTGAAAAGCAGGTGTTAGCACAGAAGCTCAATCAAAGGCATTGGATGGTAATCGGCGAGGGAAGCGTCTTTCTTCTTCTTCTGGTGTCCGGAGGCATAATCACCTATCGCTCCTTTAATAAGGAGTTTCAACTGGCGCGGCAGCAAAAGAATTTTCTGCTATCCGTTACGCATGAATATAAATCACCGCTTGCATCCATTAAGTTGATGCTGGAAACGTTGCTGAAGCACGACATTGAAAAAGAAAAAAGAAATACACTTATCAAAAGCGCCATCAATGATGCAGACCGCCTCAACGCTCTTGTTGAAAATGCCCTGCTTGCCGCTTCCATCGAACAGCATACATATAGATTCAACCTTGAAGCCGTTGATGTTTCAAAAGTAGTCAGTGAACTTGTATACACTTTTCAATCCAATCCAGACAGAAAACATCACATTGAAACGGATATTGAACACCATGTAGAAATGAAAGCGGATGCATTCGCATTTTCTCTTCTCCTGAATAATCTCCTGGAAAATGCCGCCAAATATTCTCCTGCTGGCACGCTGATAAAAGTTGAATTGAAGAAAAGTGTTCCGGGTAAAATTATTCTTCGCGTAGCTGATCAGGGCATCGGAATAAGCGACAGCGATAAAGTTAAAATTTTTGACAAGTTTTACCGGGCAGGCAATGAAGAAACGAGAAGCACGAAGGGCACAGGCCTTGGATTATATATAGCAAAACACATCGCTGAATATCATCATGGAAAAATTACTGTGAGTAATAATCTCCCCAAAGGAAGTGTTTTTGAAGTTACATTTTGATTCGAAAATCAATTGGAAGAAATGAATAAGAAGAAAGTTGTACTAATCATCATGGATGGCTGGGGTGAAGGCCCTAAGACAAATGCGAATGCTATTTATAAGGCGCATACTCCTTTTATAGACAATCTTTATAAAAGCTATCCTCATTCGCAATTATTTCCTTCGGGAGAGAATGTTGGATTGCCTGACGGACAGATGGGCAACAGCGAGGTGGGGCATCTAAATATAGGCGCTGGTCGAATCGTTTACCAGGACTTAGTGAAAATCAATGTTGCCATACGCGATAAATCATTTTTCTCAAATCCTGTTTTACAGGAGGCATTCGCCGCTGCAAAAAAAGGGAATAAGAAAGTTCACCTCATGGGTTTGGTGAGCGATGGCGGCGTGCATTCGCATATCAATCATCTGAAAGCGCTCTGTGATATGGCAAAGCAAAACGATGCACATACCGTTTTCATCCATGCATTTACCGATGGCAGAGATACAGATCCAAAGAGTGGAATACATTATATTAATGATCTTCAAAACCATTTAAAAAAATCAAGCGGACAAATTGCTTCGTTAGTGGGCAGGTATTACGCCATGGATAGGGATAAGCGTTGGGAGCGGGTTAAGCTTGCTTACAATTTATTAGTGAACGGAACAGGGAAACATACAAGAAACATAGAGGAAGCAATTGAGCAATCTTATGCTGAAGGTGTGACTGATGAATTCATCAAACCAATTGTTGTTACTGATAATAATGACAAGCCGCTTGCAACCATTTCGGAAGATGATGTTGTCATCTGCTTCAACTTCCGCACTGATCGTTGCCGTGAAATTACCGTTGCACTCACGCAACAGGATTTCCCTGAGCAACACATGCATCCAATCAATCTTTATTACGTGACCATGACAAATTATGACCACGCTTTTAAGCATACGAAGGTGGTATATGACAAAGACGATCTCAAAAAAACACTCGGAGAAGTGCTTGCTGATGCCGGTAAAAAACAAATCCGCATTGCAGAAACAGAAAAATACCCGCACGTTACTTTTTTCTTTTCAGGAGGAAGAGAAGATACTTTTAAAGAGGAAAAAAGAATAATGATTCCTTCACCTAAGGTTGCAACGTATGATCTTCAGCCTGAGATGAGCGCACTTTCACTTACAGATGCTGTGATTAAATGCCTCATCCCTAACCCCTCTCCAAAAGAGAGGGAAAATGAACAGGATGAGCTACCTGATTTTATGTGCCTCAACTATGCCAATGCAGATATGGTAGGGCACACCGGTGTTTTCAGCGCTGTGCTGAAAGCGGTGGAAACAGTTGACTCTTGCGTACAACGCGTAGTGGAAGCCGGCATAGCCAACGGCTATTCTTTTCTCATCACTGCCGATCACGGCAATGCTGATTATATGATCAATGAAGACGGCTCTCCCAACACAGCACATACTACCAATCCTGTTCCGCTTTTTCTTATAGACAGTGATTACAAAAAGCTTGCTGATGGCAAGCTATGCGACCTTGCTCCTACTATCCTCACTATTATGGGCATCGCTATTCCGAAAGAAATAACAGGGCATTCTTTGGTTTAGTGCTCCGACCTACTATTTTACGGAAACGGTAATAGAAGCAGTCACCCCCTGCGAATACCCGACAGAAGCCGTGCAGCTATATACGCCTGCATCAGCAACCACAAAGTTTGCCCTTGTGGCGTTTTGGTCAGAAGAATAAAAGCCGGCAGTACCTGTCCAATAATAACTTGCACCCGTAATCGTTGAAGCAGTAAGATTAAGAGTAGTTCCGGAGGCAACGGGGCTATTGCTCCCTAACACCAGGTTACTATTTGTATTCATATTTCCCCCGTTATTGCTAGCATTGGAGTTGCCGGAATATCCAACACTATCTTGCTTTTTACAGCCTGCTGTTAGTGCAACAATAAGAAGTAAACAAGCAATTTGATTAATTAGCTTATCGTATTTCATGAGTTTTAGTTTTTGCTTATACACACTTTAATTCTAAAAGTGAGGTACATGCCTCTACATACAAAGATGAAAGGAAGCATGAAAAGGTTGCGTTCCATACCCATATAGTCCTTTAAAATGGAGAAGTCTATATCAGATGATTTGCTTTTTCAACTTGACCACAGCGTGTTCGTTCTTGTTGGCAAGCTGTCCGCAGGCAGCATCAATATCTTTGCCGCGACTGCTGCGGATGTTCACGATGATATGACGGCTTTCAAGGAAGTTTTTAAAAGCTTCTGTTTTCTCCTTCCCTGCTTTGGTAAACTCAGAATCATCAATAGGATTGTATTCGATGATGTTTACTTTGCAGGGCACATGGCGGCAATAATCTGCCAGCTCACGCGCATCTGCAATTTCATCGTTGAAGCCTTTAAACAAAATGTATTCATAAGTTATGCGTGTACCCGTTTTAGCATAAAAGTATTTTAATGCCTCTGTCAGCGTTTCCAGTGTGTTCGTTTCATTAATAGGCATGATGCGGCTGCGCTTCTCATCATTGGCAGCATGCAACGAAAGGGCAAGATTAAACCGCACTTCATCATCGCCAAGCTGCTTAATCATCTTTGCAATGCCGGCTGTAGATACGGTGATGCGTTGCGGCGACATATTAAGCCCGTCTTCTGCCGTGATGCGCTCAATGCTCTTAAGCACGTTTTGATAATTGAGCAACGGCTCCCCCATACCCATATATACAATGTTGCTCAACGGAATGTCATAGTGCTCTAAGGACTGCTGACGGATGATGCTCACCTGGTCAAAGATTTCGCCTGCATCCAGGTTACGGAGGCGTTCCAATCTTCCCGTTGCACAAAAAGAACACGTTAAGCTGCAGCCCACCTGCGAAGAAACACAGGCAGTCATGCGCGAGTCCGTCGGAATCAGCACGCCCTCCACAATATTTCCGTCATAAAGCTTAAAGGCATTCTTTATCGTGTGGTCGCGGCTTACTTGTTTCGTGTCAAGCGATGCTGCAGGCAAGGCAAAATGTTCTTTCAGCAATTCACGGGTGGCTTTGCTCAGGTTTGTCATTTCATCAAAGCTGCGCGCACTCTTTTGCCACAGCCACTCCCATACCTGTCCCGAACGAAACGGCTTTTCATTGTTTTCAACGAAAAAGCTTTTCATCTCTTCCTTAGATAAATCGCGGATATTTTTCTTTGTGGCTGCTTTCACGGCGGCAAAGGTAAGCAGAATGGTCGTGAGGTCTGATCTGTTGAGAATGTCACAAGGATGACACGGCGACAACCCCGCACTTGCGGGGCTGAAGATTAAACGCGGCACGGCAAACAAATTGAGAACAAGCGGGCAATTGCGCTTCTCCCGAATCGGACAATTAATCTTTTACAAATTGTCTGACATCATTGAGATGTTAAATAAACACTTTGAAAGGCACTGATCTACGAAAAACGAATCAGTACGAATTTACGAATTGCGCATAGTAATAATTTGGAAGCTGTAGTTACTTAAACATAACTTCATCATGCTTGCAAATTGCCTGTTGCCAATTGCAAACTTCTTATTTCTAACCTCTCAAAAATCACTCATACCCTTTCAAATTCTTCTAAAGGATTTTGAAATTCTATGGATAGATTTTGAAGTTTTACTCATAGCTACATCAGATGACACATAACCTTTCAGGTTCTACTCATAATCACGGAGATTTTATGGATAGATTTTGAAGTTCTACTCATAAAATTTGACATTCTTCGCATAAGCACAGCAGTACAGACATAACCTTTCAAAATCTTCTAATGAAATTTGAAATTCTGTCCATAGATTTTGAAAAAATAGTCATAACTCTTGAAAGGTTGTGGATGGATTTTGGGGTGGTTTGGGAATTTAAAGGAAAAAAGGATATTATTTTTAGAAATAGAGGTTAACAATTAACTTTTTGAGTTGAAGGCAAACTAAAAAGATAAGATTAGCGACCTTATTTTTTCACTACAAAGATAACATCGGTTAATGCAGTAAATGTTTGTGGCTTTCCTTTATAGTTAAATGCTACTTTCAAATCAGAAATCTTCTTGTTTTTGAAGTTGTCTATGTAAGTGAGAATTGTAGGCTTTAAAAGTTCAAGATTTCTTTTGAGCTTCCATGAACTATTAAAATCCTCTGTATCCACAAGAACAAGGAACAAACGGTTTTCTGAACCGAAACGCATTTCGCCCTGGTTTTCATAAAGCCATTTTGCAAGAATTTTCGGGTCCTTCTCAACTTCTTTAAGAATTAATAGTTTCTCATCCTTTAATGTTTTTAAAACACCTTTACAGAAACCGTCGTTCTTATCCTTCATCTTTTCTGTAATTTCATAGTAAAGGTCTGCATACTTGGCTTTTTTATCAAAAATAATTTCAGCTTCTGCCGCTTTGCTTTTAAGAAAGGTGAGTTCAACCGGAAATCCTTTTTCTTTTCGTTTGTACCTTATATATTCAGCAGGCAGATAAGTTACTTTCAAATCAAAAGGAACATTGTTGATGAAAAAGTCAACGCCTTTTATTTGCCCTACTGTCGGCAAAACCGATGCATGAGATTTGAAAATATGCTCAATCAAAATGCTGCTCCAGTGGTTATACCAGCTATTCAAAACATAACCCTGAACGGCAATATTTATTTCTGTTTCAAATTTCGAGATCAGGGTTTCGTAAGATTGATGAACCTTCACGTACCGGCTCACAAGATATTTGTCCAATGAGTTTTGGTAATCACCGCCCCAATCAAAGTTTTTAAGCTTGTATAATTCGGAAACTAACTTTTTTGTGTCAAGCGCTGCAAGTCGTTCTTTGTTTTTCTCTTTGATGTAAGCATCTAAAAGTGAATTGTATTTCTTTGGGTCTTGTGAAAACAAATTGAACAACTCTACAAACTGCTTGTTCAACGCAGTTTCCTTAAGGGTGATTTTGTTCTTCCCAATAAATTCTGCAAGCAATTCCTTCCGGATAATTGATTTTGTTTTCAGCCACAACAACCCCGTTGCATCAGAACTGAATTCATCCAACCTATCGCTATTGTGTAAATGCTCCCAGTATTTAAAGTCTTTCATCTACTAAATGTTCATGATGGTTGGAGGGTAAAAAATGTTTTTTCTTTGGTTTGCACACGAAGAGTATTTCCTGGCTGCCTGCCACGCTTCCTTTGCCGCCTCTGCCGTTCTGATATGTTTTTGTTTCAATTTTAACTTGCCGGTATTTTGAAAGAATTTTTTCAAACTCCTCCACACTTGGATAGCTGCGATTGTTGTAGCTGATTAACCAGCAGGGTATTTCTTCTGCCTGCTCAAAAAGTTTTTTAAACGAAGCAATAACATCCCGTTTTTTATCAAAGCCGCTGAAGCGCTGCGGTTCGTAGCGCTTTATTCCGTTTATGAATTGCTTGTCTTTCCAATATTCAGTATAAGTTTCAAGCAGGTGGTAAAAACTTTGATAGTCAGCGTGACTGTCGCAATAAGGAGGATCAAAATAGGCCAGGTCAATGTTTTCAAGTGTAGGCAGCAACTCTAAAATGTTCTTGTGGTAGCTGCGGTTTTCCTGCTTATTGTCAAAAACGGCATTGTTATATTTCGGCAGCAGTTCTTCAAAAATATCTTTGATAGGTCTTATCAGGCTTCTGTTGCGCTTGATTCTTTCGGGATCGCCTGCATAACGCAATGCCTGTGTATGCCCGAAATGCCCCATGGTCACCTTCCGCGTCATGCTGCGGTTTACAACTGTATATGCAAGCGCTTGCTTGTACGAATTGCTTAACAAGGGAATGTTCGCTCTGAAGTTGTCTAAAAATTCCGCTTCCGGTTTGTCAAAGAAAACATTGGCGAACGTGTTTTCCATGAGGTGAAAATCCTTTTTGTTTTTTGCAGGTTTCATCAGCAAGGCAACGTCGGCTGCTGTCAGCTTGCTTCCGTTATTCTCAATCAGCGCTAAGCCTATTTGATTATTGAAATTAAGAAAGTCATTGGTGATGGTTTTAAAACCTAATTGCTTGAAAAGAAAAGCCACCGATTGCGAACCTGCAAAGGCATCAATGGCAGTTACCACCTTATCAGGAATGAATTTTTTTATCCATGCAAGATGCGTGTGCTTTGCCCCCAAATATTGCGGATCAGGAAATTTGTGATTGAAAGATGTATATTCTTCAAATAGCATTTATGCGCTGGCAGTTTTTACAAAAATAGGAATAAAAGGGAGCTAACACAGTGAATAAGCCGGGAGGTTTTCAACAAAAGCGAGAAGAACTAATTCATCGCACTTACTTACTTACAAAACGTCAAATAGAGGTTTACAAAACCTATGTAGATGTGTTAGCTACACTCCATTTGTCAACCGCAAATTCAATAACCTTGTCTCTTCGTTGATTGATGGCTTTTTGTCCCCATTGTTTTACTCGAGGATTAACAAAATCAGATAATTCTAATTGCGTTTTGAATGGAGCTTTCTCAAAATAGTATTGCTTTTTAATATCCCATCCAGAATTCCCCATACTTGAATTTGAAGATTGAGGCGCAATAGTAAGGTTGCCAAGTGAATGAAGTGATTCTTCATTAAATTTTTCTGTGCGTTCTGCAAATTGAAGGCCATTTTGTGGATTTTGCGAAGTAATATGGTCAATAGTTATTCTATATTGATAATTTTTGTCATTAAATTCCTCATATGACATTGCACTTGACTTAGGTTGAAATTGTGTTCTTAAATAATTTTCATATTTCCAAAAAAGATAGTTCAACGCATTCGAACTTAAATATTGGTACAAGTCAGGTTTACGGAGGACATTTTCAATTTGTCCACATAAATTAATGCCATCTAAAATACTTTTCTCTAATTCCTTATAATCCTTATTTAATTCAAAATTGAATGCCTTAACATTGAAAGTGTAACGAACATCTGTTTTTCTATAAGCATTATAAAAATACATTCTTGCACTGAATTTTTCCAAAGCAGCCAAAATTTTGTTAAAATTTGTTTTTGCTTCTGTCTCGTCTCTTTTATAAGCAATAATGAGCACAGGAAAGAAAATTGCAACATTACCTATATAGATTATGTCATCAAGAAATTTGTTTTTGTAATTTAAAATTAATTCAAATGCCTCAAATGTTTCTTTCAAACTCATCGAATAATTTTCAATATAGTCTATGATTTCTTTATGTTTTTTTTCATGCCAAAACTCATTCAATTGGGTTTTCATTGTGTTTAAAAAATTCTGATAATCAATCCTACTGCTCCATTTACCCTCTGCAATAAAATGATATTGACAGATTTGATCTTCCTCGACTTCCTTGATTCCTCTTATGGCATAAACTGATTTTATTCGTTCAAGAACCTGATACATATCTCCAAATCGCTTTTGAATTCGGTCAATTATGTCAGTTGTCTTTTTGCCAGCAGACAAATATGAACGGTACATTAAAAAGCTTTTAACTTTTTCGAGATTTGTAAGAGGTTTTCCCCTGTCATTTGTCGTTTCGAAAATGAGAGTAGCTTCCGCTGAATCTTTTACAGAATAAACAAGAATCTCTGAATCTTCAACCATTTCAAGCATTCTGTCAAGCTCCTTTACTGGGCAATCCTGAATTTTATTTTTAAAATATTCCTTTGCTGTAAATAGCCGTCTTTGTGAAGGTGTCTGAAATATTATATTCTCATTTTCATCTTTTAGTATATATGTTTGGAAAAACTCATTGTCAAGTTCATTAACGCTGAATTTATAATTGTCTTCGTACTCAATATATTTGTCACGCTTTATTTTTAATTTTCTCGTCGGGTCATGTTCTTCCAATCTTTTAAGTAGCAGATAAATAAAAATTGTAATAGTTGTTACACGTTGCTGTCCGTCAACAACATCAAACTGTTCAAAGTCGCCTTTCTTTTTTGATTCTTTGACAAGTATAGTCCCGAAAAAGTATTTCTGACCGGGTGAATGATAATAAACATCCTCCCAAAAGTTTTTCCATTGTTCGTCTCCCCATGTATAAGGTCGTTGATAAATCGGGATAATTAATTTTTTCGCTCCATCAAAGAGTGATGAAATGGTTTTTAGTCCACTATCCATAATGTTGGCTTTAAAAGTTATTGTGCGCTACAAATCTATTGAATAGTTTGCACATGCTTAAATAGTCCGCTCATTCTGATTCTCAATCCAATGCTTTTATCTCCTTCCCGCCGTCATTTCAAACACCATTATCAACTTTGCGCAATTATGCGCGATTATGCGCGATAATAGACACGAAAATATAACCTGTACCCTTTAGTGCTGCCATATCTTTGTGTCGTTAATTAACACGAAGAATAAGCCCTGTTTTCTTCGGATCAAAATTAACGGGGCAAAAAATAAAAACAATTAAATACAATTAAAAAGAGCGGCGGCAGCTCATTAAACTCTGCCAACAAAAAAATGAATAAACCAATTATTTCAATTAAGCTAAGTCCCAGGGATTATTCCGGGCTTGTTGATCTGGGCAACCGCGTGTTTAACAGCATGAGTGGATCGCTCCTCTTCGTAACGCCTTCACCGACGCTGTTGTCGCTTCAGTCAGCTATCACCAATGTCGTGACTGCTATAGGAGTGTGGGGGCCAAGAAGCAACCGCGGATCGCATTTTGATCTTGTGGACTTGCGTGAAAAGGCGCTCAACCTTCAGCTCTTGCTGAAGGCAGAAGCTCAGTATGTGCAGAACACCGCACAGATTGCTTCAGGCACCGATTACGTAGCGATGGCAACCATCATCGAGTCAAGCGGATTTCAGCTTGCTAATACGAAGACGCCGCAAGGCGTGCTTCAGATGGTGCAAAACTATCACTACTTCACTTCACGCAAGCTCATGCGCAACCAGGTGAAGATTAAATGGAAAAAGCCGCTTAATGTAACTTCAGCAAATAATGTGAAAAGTTACAAAGTGTTTCGAGGCTCTACCAATGTCCTCACCGCTGCGATTGAGATCAACACTCCCACGAAGACTGAGTTTGTTGACACCAACACTACCGGTGCTACGCAAACATGGTTCTACTGGGTGCTGGCCGTCAACGCTTTCGGTGACGGTGTGCCAACGGTGCCGCTGGAGATCATTGTTCCCGCCAGCTGACCGGCAATCAGTCCTTGGGCTGTCTTCAGACCCCGCTTCATATTATCGAAGCGGGGTTTGTTGTTTTTTAAAGTATGACTTATTCCATGCTTTTCTTAAAAAGTTATCTTTTAGCCTAAAAGTCGCATAGAGAACTTTGCAACTTCTTTTCGTTCTTTGCAGCAGAATTTTTCCTGATGCGATACATCACCGCCGATTATATTTTTCCAATCTCCTCCCCTCCTATTCCAAACGGAATTGTTGTTGTGAATGATGACGGAGTCATTGAGGATGTTATAAACCCGGAAATCAGAAATCAGATCCCGCACATGCGGGAAGAAATCAGAAAGGAAGAGTTGGAAATATATAGGGGAATACTCTGTCCCGGTTTTATTAATTCACACTGCCACCTGGAACTTTCTCACCTGAAAGGAATGTTAAGCGAAGGAAAAGGGCTGACGCAATTTATCAGGGAGATCATTCCAAAACGCAATGCATCGCCTGAAGTGATTCAGCAGGCAATAGTGAAGGCGGAAGATGAAATGATAGCGAATGGCGTCGTCGGTGTGGGAGATATATGTAATTCCAATCACACCTTTGTGCAAAAGGCAAAAGGAAGATTCCGTTATCATAACTTTATTGAGCTTTTTGATTTGGATGCTAACAATGCAGTAAGCGCTTTTGAAAAGGGAATACTACTTGCCGAAGAATTAACGGGTGCAATCCCGCACATGCGGGATCAGATCTCAAATCTCAAATCTGAAATCTCTCTTACCCCCCATGCGCCTTACACGGTTTCTTCTAAATTATTGAAACTTATTAAGGCGTACGCTGAGGCAAATGATTCCATCCTGAGCATTCACAACCAGGAAACATCATCAGAAAATGAAATGTTTGTTTCCGGAAAAGGAGATTTGATTGAAACTTTGAAGTCGCTGAATTCAGTTTTCATTGATTGGAAACCAACTGGGCTATCCTCCTTCGCTTCAACTTTAGCGGAACTTGCCACAAGCAATAAAATGTTGATGGTGCATAATACTTATACAACCAAAGAAGATATAGTCCTTGTAAATCTCAAATCCCAAATCTCAAATCTCAAATCTCTTTACTGGTGCTTTTGCCCGAATGCAAATCTTTTTATTGAAAAGCGATTGCCCGATTTTCGACTGTTCATGGATGGCTCCCGCCCGCCCGTATCCAGCGGATACGTTCGGACGGGCAAGATTACGATTGGTACAGACAGCTATGCCTCCAATTGGTCGTTATCAATCTTAGATGAATTGAAAACTATTCATCACCATAAACCCGATATTCCTCTTGCAACACTTTTGCAGTGGGCTACTTTAAACGGCGCTGAATTTTTCGGATGGGATAAAGAACTCGGCAGCATTGAAAAGGGTAAAAGGCCGGGGTTTAACCTGATTGAGTACGCTGATCTTTTTAAAATGCAGCTTACTCCGGAATCAAGTGTAAAGAAAATCGTTTGATTTAGATTTTAAGGAGATAGTCAATGGTGAGTATGTCCCATTGACTTGGTATCAATAACAAAGCAATGACCAGCACCAACCTGGGAAAATAGTATTGCATATCCCACATAGGCTTGATGATGGAAAAAGCGATTGCTGCAAAAAGCAAATTGATGCCAAGCATATATAAGGCAATGTACTTAAACAACCCTAAAACAAGCAGCAGCCCTCCGGTCAGTTCAGCATACGAAGAAACAATAACGACGGTCCGCTGAAAGCTTCGTGGAATTTTTTTATCCGAAAGCACCTGTCCGAATGCATTGAGCACGCCTTCTATCCTGACATGGAACAAACGATCGTATGCTTGTGTGAAAAACAACACTCCTGCAACAATGCGGATTACAAGAAGGGCTAAGGCTTTATTTATTTCGGGATCATGCATGAAAAAAAAATAGTTTAAAGTTCAATGTTTAAAATTTAAAGTTCAAGCCGCACGATACAGACTTTGAACATTGAACTTTAAACTTATTAAGAAGGAGATGAGATAAGGTACATCTGATCCATAGTAGGAACAGGGCTGCCGCCTTTCTTCTCCAGTGTTACTGCCCACATGTCAGCGCCTATCACTGTTTTTAGCTCCTGCACGCCCATGTTCTCTCCCATAGCAAAAACACCTGCATCTATAGGCTGGCCGCCTTTGATTGCCCAAAGCTGGTACTGCATGCTGTCCGGAGGCATGGGCAGCGACTGCACATCTATATATGCTTTGCGTGTTCCCGAATTCCAGTAAACACGCGCGGTAAAGTTCTTGGTTGAATCTTTGGCATTCAGTACAATCATCTTATTGTCCTTGTCGCGAAGGATTAACAGATCGTGATACCTGTTTTCAAGGTCATTCTTAACTTCTTCCATATTGGTAACCATCAGCGCTTTTTCCTTCATCATGGCAGTATAACCGGTTTCTGCCTGGTTCCATTTTGTAAAAAAGAAATAACTGAAAAAAGTAGTGATGAAAAGCGCTGCAACGCAGGCTGCTATTAAATATTTATAGGCCGCTGAGTAAGCCCGAATGTGTCTTATCCTTGCTTCAAGCTTTCCTTCGTTTACAACACCGCCTCCAATCTTGTCCATAATGCGGGCGCGCACCTGAGTGCCGGGATTACGCCGGTGCAGCATAGCATAATTGTCTATGAGCTCCTGCGTCTTGCGGACTTCATCGGCTACTTCGGGATGTGCGGATGCCATCTGCTCCACTTCCATCGCTTCTGCTTTGGAAAGAGAACCGATTACATACAGCTCAATGATGCCTGATGATATATATTCTTTAACGTCCATTAATTTTTACCTTCGAAACCGAATTCTTTTCTTAACTTCATTATTGCATTACGCGCCCTGGTCTTTACCGTTCCCAGCGGAATATTTAACTTTTCGGCGGCTTCACTCTGCGTATAACCGGAGAAATAGAGCAGATCAATTACCTCTTTATGCTCCGGGTCAAGTTTCTTTACTAATTCCCTCAAACCTATCAATTCAGGATTATAAGAATGATTACTTCCTGAATCTATAAAAGATACGATGTTACCTATATCTTGGTTTTTTTTGCTATTAATAAACTCTTTTGAGCGCACCTTGTCAATTGCAAGATTTCGGGCAAGGTTCACAATCCATGTGAATAAACGCCCTTTTGCGGCATCATATTGTGTAAAGTTGTTCCAGATTTTTAAAAATGCGTCCTGCAATACGTCTTCTGCAATCTCTTCATTTTGGACAATACGAAAAATAACCCCATACAGAGCGCTGGAATAATTGTCATACAAAATTTCTATCCCCTGCTTGTTTCGCTCAACAAGGAGTGCAATAAGATCAGGTTCAGCTATTCGTTGATGGCGACCCACAATTCGGTTTTAATTAGCGGTGCAAAGATGGAAAAAAGCGTTCAATTCCGCACATGCGGGAAACGGTAAAGTTACTTTTTTATTTACCGTCAAACAGGCACTATTTTCGTCATGGTTTAACCAAAGTATTATTGAAATATATTCTACATTTATCCCGCACGTGCGGGATTATTATAACTTCATCGTTCTTACAGTGTCCCCCGAAAAGCAAACAAATGAATAACGAAATTCAACCTTATACCAATCACCTCATTACGGAAACAAGTCCTTACCTGTTGCAGCATGCACATAATCCTGTGGACTGGTATCCATGGTGTGATGCGGCGTTTGAGAAAGCAAAGAAAGAGGATAAGCTGGTGCTGGTTTCCATTGGTTATTCAAGTTGTCACTGGTGTCATGTAATGGAGCATGAAAGCTTTGAAGATACTGCAGTTGCCGCGATCATGAATGAGCATTTCGTTTGTATTAAGGTGGATCGGGAAGAACGTCCTGACATTGACCAGGTGTATATGATAGCCGTCCAGTTGCTGACTGGACGAGGTGGATGGCCTTTAAATTGTTTTACGCTACCTGATGGAAAACCTGTTTACGGTGGAACTTATTTTCAAAAAGAACAGTGGAAAGATGTGTTGGCACAACTCAGCAGCTTTTATAAAAGCAATAAAGCCAAGGCAGAACAATATGCCAATGAGTTAACAAAAGGCATTAATGATGCTGAAGTGGTGAAACTGAATGAAAAAGAAACTGCTTTTCATCCTGATGATGTTAAAAGCATCGTTGACTCATGGAGAAAACATTTTGATAACACAGAAGGCGGCCCTGATCGCGCTCCTAAGTTTCCATTACCTAACAACTATGAATTCCTGCTGCGTTATTATGCTGCTACAAAAGACAAAAGCATACTCGATCATGTATTGCTTACACTGAACAAGATGGCTTATGGCGGCATTTATGACCAGGCAGGCGGCGGTTTTACGCGTTACAGCACAGACTCCTTATGGAAGATTCCGCATTTTGAAAAAATGTTGTATGATAATGCGCAGCTTGTCAGCCTCTACTCCATGGCTTACCAGCTTACAAAGGACAATCTATATAAAGATGTAGTATATGAATCGCTTGAGTTCATTGCGCGCGAGATGACTTCCTCTGAAGGAGGTTTCTACTCTGCTCTTGACGCAGACAGCGAAGGCGAAGAAGGAAAATATTATGTATGGAGAAAAGAGGAAATTGAACGCCTCATCCCCGGCCCTTCTCCAAAGGAGAAGGGAGCAGAGGCTTTTAAAATCTTCTGTGAATATTATAATGTGAATGAAACGGGATATTGGGAGCATGATAATTATATCCTGCTTAGAAAAAAGACGAACGAGCAAATCGCAAAAGAGTTTTCTATTTCTATTGATGAGCTGAAAATGACAATCTCTCAATCCAAGCAAGTCTTATTGAAAGAAAGAGAAAAGAGAATTCATCCTGCATTGGATGATAAGCAACTCACCTCCTGGAATGCATTAATGATAAAGGGGTATTGTGATGCTTATAATGCTTTTGGTGAAAAACGATTTTTAGATACTGCAGTTAGAAACGCATCGCTCATCCTTACTAATTGCAAACAACCGGATGGCGCGCTTTATCATAGTTATAAAAACGGGAAAGCAACAATCAACGGCTACCTGGAAGACTATTCCTTTGTATGCGAAGCGCTGATTGCTTTGTATCAGTCAACATTCAATGAACAATGGCTAAATGAAGCAAAGCAATTAGCTGATTACTCAATCGGTCATTTTCTTGATAAGGATACGCGTATGTTTTGGTTTACGTCTGATCTTGATCCTGCTTTGATTGCACGCAAGAAGGAAATCAATGATAATGTTATCCCTGCCTCAAATTCGTCTATGGCAAAAACATTATTTACTCTTGGAACTTATTTTGATAATGAAAAATATGCTTCATTGGCAAAGCAAATGCTTGCAAATGTAAAAGATAGCATGAGTAGCTATGGTTCAGGGTATTCAAATTGGGGTATTCTTATGCTGCATTATGCTTTTCCTTTTTATGAATTGGTGATTGCAGGAAAGGATGCTGAAAAGAAAAGAAAAGAGTTGGGTGAAAATTTTATACCAAACAAAATTATTGCCGGCAGTGCTGACGGCAACTCCAAACTCTCTTTACTGGCTCAACGCTATACCGATAAGAAAACGTTCATTTATGTTTGTGAAAACAAAGCATGCAAGCTGCCGGTTGAAACTACAGGGGATGCGTTGAAACTTATGCACTAATTCTGCGCGTTTTTGTTGACAAAAATAGTTGCACCGCTGGTTTGTTTTTTATCCGTTTTCTTTTCTTTGATGCAGTCGCTTTAAAATTAAGGTTCATCCCTTATGGAAAAAATCAACAAGCTGCTGGTGGCCAATCGCGGTGAAATTGCTATCCGTGTTTTACGTGCAGCTGCAGAGCTTGGCATCCGGACAGTCGGCATATATACATACGAAGACCGCTACTCACTTCATCGCTATAAAGCAGATGAAGCATACCAAATTGGTGAGGACAGTGATCCGCTTAAACCATACCTGAATATCGAGGCGATCATTGCCGTTGCGAAACAGCAGCGTATTGATGCCATCCATCCCGGCTATGGGTTTCTTTCAGAGAATGTTCAGTTTGCAAAGCGCTGTCGTGAAGAAGGTATTATTTTCATCGGCCCATCCCCTGAAGTGATGGAACAGTTAGGAGATAAAGTTGCATCGAAGAAAATTGCGCGCCTGTGCGGTGTGCCTGTCATTGAAGACAATAAAAAGAAATTAGTAACTGTTGATGATGCAAGGCACGAAGCAGAGCGAATTGGCTTGCCTGTAATTCTAAAAGCGAGTGCAGGCGGAGGGGGCAGAGGCATGCGTGTGATTCGGAACATAGAAGATCTCGGCAAATTCTTTAACGATGCAAAACGCGAAGCAGGTAATGCCTTTGGAGATGATACCATCTTCATGGAGAAATTCATTGATGATCCGAAGCATATAGAAGTACAGGTGCTTGGTGACAACCAGGGCAATATCATTCATCTCTTTGAACGCGATTGTTCAGTGCAGCGAAGGTTTCAAAAGGTAGTGGAAATTGCTCCCGCACCCAGTCTCAAGCAGGAAACAAAAGACAAGCTGTATGAATATGCATTGAAGATTGCACGAAAGGTTAATTATAATAATGCAGGGACGGTGGAGTTTTTGGTGGATGGCGAAGAAAATATTTTCTTCATCGAAGTCAATCCCCGAATACAGGTGGAACATACTGTTACAGAAGAAGTAACCGGCATTGATATTGTAAGATCACAGATATATATTGCTGATGGCCAGCCCCTCTCTTCAAAGGCAATTGACATTCCCAACCAGGAGGCGCTGAAGTGCACCGGCTTTGCCATTCAATGCCGCATCACGACAGAAGATCCGCAGAATGATTTCAAACCGGACTACGGAACCATCATCGCTTACCGTCATGCAGGTGGTTACGGTATCCGGTTAGATGAGGGAAGTTCTTATCAAGGCGTAAAAGTTTCTCCTTTCTTCGATTCCATGCTCGTTAAGATAACAGCATCAGGAAGAACGTTGAAAGGAGCGAGACAGCGTTTATATCGGGCATTAACGGAATTCCGCATTCGCGGTGTGAAAACGAACATTGCATTTTTGGAGAATGTTATCAATCATCATGTCTTCCAGGAAGGTGCAGCAACTGTTAAGTTCATTGAAAAATATCCTGAACTTTTTGAATTCAAACCAAGACAGGATCGCGGAACAAAAACGCTTCGTTATATAGCGGACGTGATGGTGAACGGAAACCCGGACATTACAACGATTGACCCAAAGAAAAATTTTCAAGTCGCAAAGGTTCCTGCTTTCGATCGTTTGCAAAAAGCGCCTGCGGGAACTAAGCAACGCTTAGACGAACTTGGCCCTCAAAAATTTGCTGCATGGCTTAAGAATCAAAAGAAAGTCATGTTCACAGATTGCACTTTGCGCGATGCTCACCAGTCCTTGCTTGCAACTCGTGTCCGAACCGTAGATATGCTGCGTGTTGCAGAAAGCTTCGCTCATCATCACCCTGAACTATTCTCTATGGAGGTGTGGGGTGGCGCTACCTTTGATGTTGCCTTGCGCTTTCTACGTGAATGTCCATGGAAACGACTGCAACTATTGCGTGCTGCTATTCCGAACATCATGCTGCAAATGCTTATTCGCGGTGCTAATGCAGTTGGCTATGCTTCTTATCCTGATAATCTGGTAGAAAAGTTTATTGAAAAGAGCTGGGAAAACGGTATTGATGTATTCCGCATTTTCGACTCACTGAACTGGACAAAAAGCATGCTCGTAAGCATTAAAGCAGTTCGTGAACGTACCGGAGGGCTTGCGGAAGCATGCATCTGTTACACGGGTGACATTCTTGATCCGAAACGTAAAAAGTATTCATTGCAATATTATCTCGATCTTGCTAAACAGTTAGAAGATGCAGGCGCTCACATCATCGGCATCAAAGACATGGCGGGTTTGTTAAAACCATACTCCGCTGAAGTGCTTGTGAAAGAGTTAAAGAAATCATTAAGCATTCCTATTCACCTGCATACGCATGATACATCAGGAGGGCAGAGTGCCACCTATCTTAAAGCAATTGAAGCGGGCGTGGATGTTGTTGATGTTGCGTTAAGTTCGCTGAGCGGCTTAACATCACAACCCAATTTTAATTCGTTGGTGGAGGCATTGCGAAACACACCGCATGAAGTGGATATAAATATGGATTCGCTCAATGCATTCAGCAATTATTGGGAAACGGTGCGCGAATATTATTATCCCTTTGAATCAGGGTTGATGGGAGGCACAGCAGAAGTATATAAGCATGAAATTCCCGGCGGACAATATTCGAATCTCAAGCCGCAGGCTGTTTCCATGGGGCTTGCTGACAGAATGGACGACATTAAAAAAGCATATGTAGATGTAAATGAACTTTTCGGTGATATTGTCAAGGTCACCCCTTCTTCAAAGGTAGTGGGCGATATGGCGATGTTCATGGTTACACAAAATCTTTCCAAGGAAGATGTACTTGCAAAAGGAGATGCACTTTCTTTTCCTGAATCTGTGAAGAGCATGTTCAGAGGCGATATAGGGCAACCTTATGGTGGCCGGCCTTCGCAGCTTCAGAAGATGATACTGAAAGATGAAAAGCCCTATACCGATCTGCCCAATGCCCATCTTCAGCCCGTTGATTTTGACAAAGAATTCGAAAACTTTTTAAACCAATTCGATTCCTATCAAACGTTTCTTGATTTCCTTTCGTGGAAGTTTTATCCTAAAGTGTTTGAAGAATATTATGCATTCCGCAAAATGTATGGCGACTTGAGCACTGTTCCTACCGCCACTTTTTTCTATGGCATGAAATCCAATGAAGAAATCATGGTGGAACTTGGGCAGGGAAAAAATATTCTTGTTAGACTTCTGTATGTGGGCAGTCATATTGATGAAGACGGTCAAAGAACCGTTTATTTCCGTTTGAACGGGCAAACACGAGGCATTGAAGTAAAGGATAAGAAAGCGCTGGTGAAAAGAATCACGAATGCAAAAGCAAAAGGCATGAAGCAAATTGGCGCACCGCTACAAGGACGCTTGTCTAAAATTTTTATAACGCCGAATCAGGAGATCAAAAAGAACATGCCCCTTTTTACTATCGAAGCCATGAAGATGGAAACCACCATTACAGCCACTGCCGATCTGATCGTGAAAGACATCCTGCTAAAGGAAGGAACGATGGTGGAAGCGGATGATGTGGTGGTAGAAATTCAATAGACCTCTTTCATAATTCATCGTTATAAATAGCGGCAATAAGATTGAGACGAAGACCAAATCTCTTTCTTCTGTTTCTGTAACGTTCAGCCATAATTCGGAATATCTTAATTCTTCGGATTACATGTTCAACGGTAACTCGTTGGCTGTTAATAGACCGATTGCGTTTTTATATGAAATTTCAGCATTTTCGGCACAGTCAGACAGGAATTCGGAAGGTCGCTTGAGACCTTCCGAAGGTTGCTTGAAACCTTCGGGAGTTCTGTTCCGATAAAGGAAAGAGCCATAATTATTAGTCGCAGAAGCTGAATTTACTATCGGTTGTTAATGTTGAAGAAGTCGGCATATTAGCAACCCAGCTTTTCTATTATTTTATCATCAAATCAAACCGTTCGCTATCTCACTCCTTTATAAATCTTTTAGTATCAATTCCACTCTCCGTTTTCATTTCAAGAAAATAAATGCCGGGGGAAATGGTTTTGATGTTGATAATTATATCACTACTCCACTTTAATTTCTCCTCCTGTATTATTTCTCCAAGTACATTTATTATAGAAATGATTGCTTTCCCTGTGATGCGGGAGGAAGAAGTGTGAATAAGAAGTTGATCAAAAGCGGGATTGGGATAAAGAGAAATATAATTGTTAGCAGAAAACTCATTAATGCCTACGTTGTGGGCGATATTAATACCTACTGAAATCTGGCAACCGAACTCATTATGTACAGCCACATTATAATTGCCGCCGTGAGTAATAACGAGGAAAGTATCTGTAGCGCCCGGAATAAGAGTTGTACTATCATACCACTGATAAGATGTATAGGTTGGATCAGTTGTGCAAAACAGCGTATCATGATGTTGTGTTATGACTGGTGTTGGCGGAGTAGGAAACACTTTGATAAAATTGACAATCTTAAGCGTGTCAGTTTCTCCGACGCTGTTGGAAGCAATAAGAGTAGCATCAAAAGTACCTGGCATATAATAACAAATGCCCTGCGGATTTTGAATTGTGCTTGACGAAGGAGTGCCTCCAGGGAAGCTCCATTGCCATGAAGTCGCATTTGTTGTACTAAGATCAGTATAATTAATACAGTCATAGGTACAGAGTGTTGTGCTACTTGATTGAAAATTAGCAACAGGAACCACAGGAACCAAAGGGGGAAAAGAAGCCGCATCACTTTGGCCAACAGTTGGTATAGCGGGGTAAAAATCGTAAACTAAGTGTGAACTATCCGTAGTAAGATTGATTACAGATAACGTGCCATCATCGCCTATGCCATATAAGTTATGGTCTGATCCTATCGCCACACCACCGTGATTTATAACCGGTAAGAAATTAGGATTAGAATAAGATAAATCAAGATTTCCAAGTGTGTCAAATCTACCGAATTCTGTATATATGTAACCATCCCTGGAATTATATGCCATATCAATGAAATCAGCAGAAGAACTTTTAGAAAAAGAATAACTTTTAACAATGCTGCATGTCGTTATATCAATTGCTACTAAATTACTATCAGTAGAATAATCAAATGTCCAATATCTCCCTTGAGAATCGAATGTGGCTATATCCGACCCACTATTAAACGGGCAAACCGGAGTCATATTGCAATTAACATCTATACGGCAAATGCCCCAAACCTTGTCGTTATAATATAAATAACCATCCAGAGGGTTTGCTGCCAAGCCATTGTGCTGTGCTGATTGAAGGTGGCACACAGTAGTTAGACTTGGAGAAGGAGTCAGATAGCCATCTATAAACGCTAAACTACCATTCGTAGTACTATCATCGAGAAAAAAGTATAGCCGCTGGTAATTGTCAGGTGGAAAAGTTATGCCTTTAGAGAAAAGAGTTTTGTACTCAGGAGGGTCAAGAGTGGCCGGGGGCTGAATACCGGGATTAGTTGCACCGCCTGAAGCTGTAATAATAATATCCCCTGCATTAATTTTTGCATCAGCAACATGACCCGATACAGCATTGGATGCAATATCGTAAGTAATCCATAGGTAATTATGTCCTGAAAATAAACTGTAAGTCAGACCGGAAAAGGTGGCAGAGCGTGAGGAGAAAGTTTGAGTATTTCCAATTTGCTGCATATGTGCTATAGCCGTTCCCACCCACAGTTTCACATTAGCAATATCCGAGTCATTTGTATTAGCTGAAGTTACAGTTAGTGAATTTAATGTTAAGTAACCTAACATCCCCGTAACTGGTAAATCTAACCTCAGAATATTGACATTTGTGTTACCAGAAAAAACTACTGAGTTTGTTTGATTTGCTGTTATTGCCCCTAAAACGAGGGGACTACCTGATGCAAATTGGGGAATGAATAATAATCCGCCTAAGGCGGATGCCGCTGCGAGAGCGTAAGTAAGTAAGTTCTTTTTCCCCGATAACAATCGGGATTTCACATTCTCTTTTGAAATAAATTTGGAGTTCAACATTTTGTTTAAATTTTTAATTTTGATTTTAATTGTTTATCTATTTATAACTTTATCTGGGTATGCACTTCTTGCCACCAAATAAACAGACCCCACACTCCCTCCACAAAGTCGAATTGTCATGCCGAACGGAGTGAGGCATCTGATAAATTCATTAAGTGGCAAGAAGTGCATACCCATATTTTTAATTTTAGTACCAACACACCCCCAACCCCCAATGCCGTTAAGTTAAGAAAAATTGAATAATGAATAACGAACAAGGAACACCGAATGATGAAGTAAATTAAGCATTTCGAAATTTATTATTCCTTGTTCGATATTCGATATTTTTTTAAAACATTCCTTAACTTAACGACATTGCCCTAATCCCCTCACGCACAGAGGGGGCTAAGGGAAGGATATTTTTATTCCTTTATAAATCTTTTAGCATCTATGGAATTCTCCGTTTTCAGTTGAAGAAAATACATGCCTGCGGGAAGAGTGGAAACATCAATCACAGTTTGGAGTTTGAAGTTTGAAGTTTGAAGTTTGCTATACACTTTTTCTCCGACGACATTATATATATCTAAAGCAAGGGATTGCTTCTCCCGATAAATCGGGATCGCAATGACAACTGTCAATTGATTTCCGACCGGATTAGGATAAATACTAAAAGAGCTTGCCAATGTATTTTCATGAATGCCTGTTGTTAGAACTTTTAAAACCGCTGCTGTTGAAGTATCAATGCAATCTGCATGAATATCTGAAACAATGCAGCGAAAGAGATAATTATTCTGAGCTGGGTTTACATTGCTTACTGTTAAAGTATCCGTATTTACACCACTATAAGGCCATGCATTAATAATAAGATTGTTAAACCCCAAACCAACGTTTACCTGCCACTGAAAGGTGATTGAATCGATAGCTACTATATTTACTGAAAACTGCGTATTACTGCCGGAATTTACATTTTGATTTTGTGGTTGCGAGGTAATGCCAGGAATTACGACAATTGCGATTGATGATGAAGTTGCCATGCATCCGTTAGCATCGGTTATTGTAACGGAATCAATTTGTGTAGTTGAAGCCGTGATACTTGATGTTGTTGCTCCATTGCTCCACAAATAAGAACTTGCGTTAGCGACAGTGAGAGTTACACTATCCCCCGAACAAAAAAATGTCGCTCTGCTTGCTGTAATTATGACAACAGGCGGTGCATTTACAGTTACACTAACTATGTTTGAAATAAAATATCCACAGTTGGTAATAATATTATAAAAATAATTGCCTGCTGTTGTAACCACAATACTCTGTGTGGTCTCTCCGTCACTCCATAAATAACCGCTTCCATTACTGGCAGTGAGAGTTACACTATCCCCTTGACACCATGTTATCGCTCCACTTTGTGAAATTGTCTCATTAATAGTTACACTAATTATGTTTGAAGTTATAGTTCCACAGTTGGTAGAAATATTACATGAATAACTGCCTGGTGTTGTAACCACAATACTCTGTGTGGTCTCCCCGTTACTCCATAAACAACCGAAAAACCCGCCGTTTGTGTCAACTGATAAAGTTACTGACCCACCACCGCAAGGGAATGAAGTGGCGGAGGAAGCACTCATGATAATAGGTGTGCATGATAATATCTCGAATATTTGACGCCTCCATACTCCTGCGATATCAGTCCCTGCAAAAATATTCGTTCCGCTTACAGCGAGTGAAGTAATATTAGTATCTGTCAAACTGTTATTAACCGCCGTCCAACTTGACGCGGTGGTATTGGTAGTTAAAAATACCCCTCTATCATAAGTCCCTGCAAAAATATTCGTTCCGCTTACAGCTAATGAATAAATCGCGGTGCTTGTCAAACCGTTATTAACCGCCGTCCAGTTTGCCCCGGTATCAGCAGATAAATATACACCTGAATTTGGAGTCCCCGCAAAAATATTTGCTCCGCTTACAGCGAGTGAAGTAATATTAGTATCTGTCAAACCGTTATTAACCGCCGTCCAGGATGTCCCGGTATCGGTGGATAAAAATACACCGCCAACACTTGTCCCTGCAAAAGTATTTATTCCGCTTACGGCAATACAAGTAATCGAACCGTGTCCAAAAGGGCCATTGGTTTGCTGCCATTGCGCACTTGTAAAGTTTATGCTGCCTGTAAATGTTAATAGTAGTAAGAGTTTATTCATTGGGTTTAGTTTTTAATTTTTCATTTTAATTTTGGATTGACTGACATGAGCGGAAAAGTTAATTAAATATTCCGAATGTCATTAAGCTATGCGGAAGATGGACTTACCTCAAGAGAAAATATATGAAAAAGAGATGTAAGGGATTGCGAATTAAATCCGCAATCCCTTACATCTNNTCATTAAATGATAACATTAAGGTATGAGAAGCCTCTCCGAAGGAGTCCGGAGTCCTTCGGACACCCCCAACCTCTCTCCCGCAATAAGCGGGATAAAAACTCCAGAGAGGGGCAAGAGCATTCCCCTTTGTGCCCTTTCCAAGGGGGAATGCGCACGAAATTACCTTTTGCAACAAATATGAAAGAAGTCTAATAAAAGTTCTGCGAGGCAATATCAGGCTTTACCCTCAGATAACGGTTTCGTATTAGACCTCTTTCATAACTCACTCGCAGTTTTTAAAATATAACCTTGAAGTAATACCGGAAAATAGGTTAGTGTTATCTTTTTACCTGCAAAAAAGGCATAAATACTCCTCTTTGCCATTTAATTACTCAAAATCATTCAAAAATGGTTAGCAATCATCTCATAGGTACGAGTACCTATTGTGTGATTACCTGTAATCACGTAATGGTTACCTGTAATTATCAAATAGGGAAAAGTAACTACAATATGGTTACCTGTACTTTTTGTGTGATGGTTAATAATCACAGAATAGGGAAAGGTACCTAAATGGTGATTACTTGTAACCACGGAATAGGGAAAGGTACCTATATCGTGGTTACAGGTAATCATGATGTAGTGATTAGTAATCATCTGATAGTTACTAGTCGTTTTTGAATGGAAGGGAGTAGGAAATTTGAGAGTGAATACAATGATTATCTGCATATTGAACTTCTTTCAATAATTCACTGCTTATTATGAAAAAGGGCTATTGTATAATATGCAGGTCACGGCTTTGTCACCAATTTTATTTGCACATTTCATTATTTTATTATAGATTTGGGGTGTATTTAGTATAAATTTAATATTCAAGTAAACCTGCGATAAAACTCATGATCTAAAATTGCATTGTCAAATTTAAATGTGAACTTAACCACGTACACCCATGATTACAAAAGATATTAATACTCGCATTCCTGAAAAGAAAGAACCAAACAAACCTGTCATAAGGAATTTACCTTCAGGATACGTTCCGGTGATACGCGCCCTGACAGGAAGCGAGTCTGTCGGGCAATCAGACAGAACCATAACGCCAATGAGCACGGGTGTTTTCATTAAGGTGGACTCCCGGTATAAGAAAATTTTGAGTGAAGATATTTACCTTATAGAAGCGTTGAGCGACTACATGATTCTATACACAAAGGAAAAACGTTACACCATCCACTGCACGTTACATGGCATTCTGGAAAAGCTTTCAAAAACGGATTTTATGCGCGTGCATAAATCATATATCGTACGCATAGAAAGCATTTCAGCCATTGAAGACAACTTGTTGACGGTGGAGGACCAGCAGGTTCCCATTGGCAAAACATTCAGGCATGAAGTAATGTCGCGGCTGAATATTTTCGCCTGAAAGCTAACTCCAGACGTTACTCCGAAACAGGATGTGAGTAAATCTTGAAAAAGTGATTATTTCACCCGCTTCACTTCAGCTACCCAATCCCAGGGATAAGGCGCCTGCATCCACTTTGGAGGAGAATCAAATTCTGTTTCCCATCCGTATTCGAGGCGATCTAATTTTTGCAGCGAAAAATTGCCGCTGTTGAAAAGAGCATACAATTCGGTGAAGAGGTAGTGCTTTGTGGGAAGGCCATCAATATTCACGATGCCCTCTGCAAGATGCTTAGAAGTATCTCCACGGAAGTTTTTCATTTCGTCTTTTGGAATGTCAGCCAGGTTGACGCCTTCAGTTTCATACCAGCGCATTAAGGTGAGCGCAGAAATGGAGACAGATTCAAGCGACGGCACCACGATGACAGCCACGCCACCCTTATTCAGCGAGTTGAGCACATTGCGGATGATGCGGTAATTTCGTTTCACGTCATCGCTCATTGCCACGTTGCAGCAAAAAGCAAAATCTACCGAAGGCACATTTATTTTTTGTGCAGCAAGGTCGGCTTCCTTAAAGCTTACGTTTTTGTAAGGAGAAGTCCTGGCAATAGCAATGCATTTTTTGGAAACGTCAACGCCGATAATCTCTTTAAAAAAAGGCGCCAGCAACGGGAGCGCCTTGCCTACACCGCAGCCGAAATCAATAGCAGTATTTTTCTTGTTGGCATATTTTGAAATGAAACGCTGTAGCTTTCTCTTCTTGTCGTTTTTGAATACGTTGAAGATTTGAGTGTCGTAGGTGTCAGCGACATTGTTCCAGTGTAAAGCGTCATTCATAGTATAATTGGTTTAGGAATTAATGAAACGAATACAAGCCTTTATATAGCTTATATGTAAGTTTTAGGTATTTGGTTACCAATGAAGCAAAAAACCTGAAAAAACACGACATTCTATTACTTTACAAACGCCCGCATTTACCATTCCATAGGAACTAAACTGAATAAGGGTTACATAAGAGTCTGCTTGCTCGCTATTTTGCCAACTATCCGCCAATTGTTATATTTGGAAAATTATTTTCAAACAAAGAAACGGGTAGAAAAAATGCTAAATCAAAAAAACACTTTGCCAACTACTAAAACAACAAGAAGAACGAATAAATTTTCCATGCACTGGATGATTTTGTTACTAAGCTATTGCTATCTCTTTACAGGACAAACCCAGGCACAAGGCACATGGACACCCTTAACTAATTTGGCGCCTGACCCTAATAACGGTGTGATGCTTTTAATGACTGATGGCACCGTAATTTGCCACACAACCAGCGGAGGCAACCTGGGTTATGGAAGTATTTTTGACCGGTTAACTCCTGATTCCAGCGGGAGCTATATAAACGGAACATGGTCACAAATAGCCCCTATGATTCGTGAGCGCTATTCTTTTTCTTCATTGATATTAAAGGACGGCAGGGTGTATGCTGCCGGTGGTGAATATGGAACGGATGGAACCCAGGCAGGGTCGCATGGAGAGGTATATGATTTTACAACAAATACCTGGACAGCATGCAATGGCCCGAACCAGGTAATGAGTGACGGAAATTGCAAGTTACTTGATAATGGAACTGTTATACAGGCCATAGTAGATCATCCGCAGCCAACTTCTACCGTCATATATAATCCTTCTTCCAATGCCTATACCACAGGGCCATCCACTCTTGGCGGTCAGAATGAATCAATGTGGTTAAAATTAGCGGACAACAGTATTCTTTTTGTGGACGAGGGACTTCAAACATCTGAGAGATATATACCTTCCTTAAACCAATGGGTTGCAGACGGCAATGTACCGGTTGCATTGTATGATCCTTTTGGATTAGAATGCGGACCCGGTTTCCTGCTCCCGGATGGAAGGGCATTCTTTATTGGAGGCACAGGCCATACAGCCTATTATACCCCTTCCGGAAATAACAATCCCGGCACATGGGCTGCCGGTCCTGATGTTGCAGGTGGTAATGCCATGCCTGATGCGCCGGGAGCTATGATGGTGAATGGGAAAATAGTATTTGCCTGTTCTGCCGTACCAACCAATTCTGTTGAGTTTGCGACACCTACTTATTTCTATGAATTTGATTATTTAACTAATACATACACACAGATTAACGGACCGGCAGGCGGCAACAGCTTAAATGGCATGAGCCAGCAATGCAATATGCTTGATTTGCCTGACGGTTCAGTTTTATTAGGATTCAGTCAGGACCAGACTTCCAATCAATATTATATATACAAACCAGGCGGAACTCCGCTTGCCGCAGGAAAACCGGTCATTACGAATGTTTCCCCGTTATCGTGCACAATATATATAATTACAGGGCACGGATTTAATGGTATCACGGAAGGTTCCGCCTTTGGCGATGAAAATGAAAACGACAGCAATTATCCCATTATCCGTCTCTCATCAGGAGGTAAAGTATATTATGTCAGAAGCTACAATTGGAACAGCACAGGAGTGCAGCGAGGCAATGCAGCTGATACGGCTTATTTTTCCGTTCCCGGCAGCATACCCAATGGAGTTTATTCTTTAGTAGTTGTCGCCAATGGCAATGCCTCCAATCCCGTTTCGTTTACTGACTCTATCCCCGCCTTAAGCAGCTCCATGGCTCCTCCTGCAATATGCAGCGGCACTTCTTTTGCATACGTACCATCAAGCAGCACCAATGGTGCAACCTTTACGTGGATAAGAGCGGCAGTGAATGGCATCAGCAATGCAGCCGTTACCATCCCGCAAACAACGAATCCGAATGAGGTTTTAATAAATACTGCAGGAGTTCCTGTAACAGTTGTTTATGCTTATAATGTTAACGGCCATGGTTGCAGCAACCCGGTAAATGTATCTGTTGTAGTTAATCCTCCGCCAATGGCATCCTTTACGGCTTTTCCGGTAACCTCCTGCTCCTTACCTGATTCTGTAACCTTTATCAATACCACTACTGCCGGTGGAACTTATATATGGAACTTCGGAGATAGTAACGGGAGCTCAGCGCCTGGTCCTGTGCATCCATATACTCTTGCCGGAACTTATTCGGTAAAATTAGTTGCTATGAGCGCTTGCGGAATTGATTCTGTAACAAATTCAAATTTTATTGTTGTCAATCCTCCTTCAATACCCGTTGTAACATCTCCTGTTGATATTTCCTGCGGAAGTTTTGCAGTTTTAACGGCAACAGGATCTGATACCCTTCAATGGTATAATCAACCCGTAGGAGGAAATTTATTGGGCATGGGCGGAACTTATATCACTTCTGTTTTAAATACTAATGCTACTTACTATGTTGAAAGTAATATTACTTCCGCTCCTTCTTTTTGCCCTCCTCTCACGGATGCTATTGGCACCGGAAGTAATTATCCAAGCTCTATTTTCCATGCCGATGTTTTTAATGTAAACCGGCCTTGCACTCTTGTTTCAGTCCTGGTATATTCTGGTGCTGCCGGCAACAGGGAAATAGATTTGACAGATTCGACAGGCAATGTGCTGCAGAGCAAAATTGTCAATATTCCGAATGGCTCAAGCACCATCACGCTCAATTTCCGGTTAAGCGTTGGACAAAACTATCTGTTAGGTTGCGGTGATTTTTCAAACAACACCAATCTTTACAGAAATGCTACAGGCGCAGCTTTTCCATATTCCGACCCGGATGGTTATATTACTATCACGGGCAATGATATTCCTGATAGTGTTCATTTTTATTTCTTCTATGATTGGAAATTACAGGGCGCACCCTGCATCAGCGGCAGAGCTCCTGTAGCTATTAATATTACCGGCGGACCGGTGTCTTCATTCACTTCTGTTGTAAATGCAAATGCGGCAACTTATACCAATACATCTACAGGCAGCACTTCCTTCTTATGGCATTTTGGTGACGGTGATACCTCTACATTCCCAAATCCCGTTCACACCTATAGCACTATCGGAACTTATACTGTAACATTGACTGCATATAACAACGGTTGTTTCGATACCATCACCCAAACGATAACTATATTTACAACCGGAATTAATACGATTGACTTAACACATGCGCTTTCCATATTCCCAAATCCCAATAACGGGTTGGTTACTATTTCTGCATCATTTAGCACGGAGGAACAAATCCAGGTAATAGTTACAAATGCTATCGGAGAAATAATTTATGAATCTGCTCCTGTCATAGCGAGCAATAAGCTATTCAATCTCAATCTTCAAAGTGAATCTAAAGGAATTTATTTTGTTCAGTTGAAAACAAAAAGTGGTTTTGTGGTCAGGAAATTAGTTCTTGATTAATGTGATGAATCATTCATGATAGGGTAATTTCAATTGTCAAGAAGGATGATCCGGTGATTGAAATTAAATAAACGTTCTTACTTAGAAGTATTGCCTTAACCCCGACGAAGCTCGAAACTTCGTCGGGGTTTTGTTTTCACAAAGCCAACACGCTAAACTATGCCGAACGCAGGGTTTGATAGCAGCGCGATTTCTGCTTTTTATTCAAAATCATTACGACCATGTATAATAAATCGCTATTTTTACGACTTATTGATGCTTATATATATATTGTATGGTTGATTATCTGAATGATATATATTATCTGTCGAAATGCGCTATTAGAAAGCCATACACACAATATTGTCCATTTTAACCAAATATGGCATAAAACAGCCAACGTCTGAATTGATGAATGCCACTGACAGCATGGGTTACAGTGCTCAGGATTACTATGCCTTTGGCATGATCCAGCCTGGGCGTTTTTCGACTCCTGATGCCCATCGCTTTGGATTTAATGGACAGGAAAAAACAGATGAAATGTCTGGCTCAGGAAATCATAATACTGCCTTGTTTTGGGAGTATGATACTAGAACCGGAAGAAGATGGAATCCCGACCCTAAGCCAGATGTAGCAACAAGTGTGTATGCAACTTTTACCGATAATCCCATTCTAAAAAACGATCCAAATGGTGATTGCCCTTGGTGTGTATTTGGTGCTATTATTGGAGCAACTGTTGATTATGCTACATAACAAATTACCGTTGGGTTATAACAAATCAGTAAAGTGTGATGACAAACTGTTGCAATTACATGACACGTCAATAATCTGTCATCACAATTTCATAACGATGCAGTTCTCTTTTACATCAGTTCCGCACTCATGGACTCAAAATGCGGGTGTTTATGTAAAAAGGATGGATGATAGTCAACCACGCCGTTTATTTGGTTTGCACCCAACAATGAGAAAAGGTTCATCGCTTATGCAATGAACCTCTCCTGTTTACAACCCGTAAAAATTCTTCTTAGTGCGCAGCAGCCATTTGCTTTATCTTCTGCACGTATTGAGTGTCTTCAGCATACACCTTTCCAAGAAAGGTGAGATAACGCTCGGTGACATTGAAGTTAGACTCCTGCCAAAGCTTATAATCCGCTACTCCGTCTTTCCATGTTTTATACACGGCATAGTTATCTGCCTTCAGGTATTTCTTCAGCGCATCGCGGTTTCCAATGATGACCGTATCCTTTGCCGGAATATATATACCGCAAGCTGTGGTCTTCCTTGTCAGCGGGTAACGCATACCCAACATATTGTTGGTTCTCTTTAACAGGAAGGAAGTAAGATTGCCTGATTCTATCTTAATCTGCGCAAGTACATGCTGCGGGCATAAGATATTTTGCGTGATCAACTCAGCCTGCAGGTTTGGAATAGTGAGCGGAATTTCCTTCACCTCTGGCAGGTAAATCAGTTTCTGCTCTTTATTCTCTCCCGCACGTGCGGGACTGAAATCGTCAATTGAGAACAACAATAGAAAGGCGAAAACCGATGAAGCGATGGGATTTTTCCATTTGCCGAAATCGCGGTAACACGATGTGGCGGCGAGATAGTTCTCACATGCAGCGTTTATGCAAATAAACCCTTTTTCAGTCCTGTGAATGTTTTTTGAATTACTGTCCCGCATGTGCGGGATTCTCATAATTTTGTTTGAATTACAACAGCTTGTTCTCATAATCTTGGTTTTTTAGTTTATCCCGCCGCTTTTGGCAGGATTAATTGCTTTTCCCAAAGATTGCGTATGGCTCAAGCGTTTGTTTTAGATCATATTACGATTGAATAACAATACAAAGATCGGCTATGGGCAAGGGCTAGCCCAATCTATTTGACGGGACGGGCGGAACAGGGGGGTGAACGGCCCCTATTGATGGGCGAAAATGGGCGATCAGCCCTATTTTGAAACGGCAAAGAACCACTAAAACCCTTGCAAACAGGGGTTTTCAGCCATTTTAACAGCTAAAAAAGGCATATTAATGGCCCTATTCATGCTTTAAAGGTAAAAAAGCGGTTAAAAATGCAGTCCTGATTAATCTCCTTTTTATTAAAGTTTAGCTTTCGAAAAATATCAATAAATTGGCTGATGTGTGGTTTCACTAAAAGAGAAGACTCTGCATTTCAGCGAATCATAAATTATAAACTTTCCTTATTAGAGAAACCGTAAACATGTCTTTTACGTTCAATCCTATAGTTCGGAATGCTGATAAACCTTAACCTTTTAAGATGACTTTAAGAACGATAAAACTCCTTCTCCTTTTTAGTCCATTATTTTTTGCAGGTGATGCTTATGCTTATAGGCAAATGACGCGCGAAGAATATATCGCCCTTCATAAAGAAGACGCCATCAGGGACATGAAGAAAACAGGCGTGCCGGCCAGCATCACTCTTGCGCAGGCATTGCTTGAAAGTGAAGACGGCAACAGTTCCCTGGCACGCGAAGCCAATAATCATTTTGGAATAAAATGCACCAGCGACTGGAAAGGCGCTTACTATACAAAGGATGATGATAAAAAAGATGAATGCTTCAGGAAATATAAAAGCGTGCTGGACTCATATGACGACCACTCTTATTTTCTAAAAACAAGACCGCGCTATGCTTTTTTATTCGAGCTGAATAAATCCGATTACAAGCAATGGGCAAAAGGGTTGAAGAAATCCGGTTATGCCACAAACCCAAGATATGCTGATGAGCTAATAAAGATCATAGAAGACTTTCAGCTATACAAATTAGACGATGATCATGAAAATCTGCAAGCAGCGGTGAGCAGCGGCAGTGAGCAAGACAAGCAATTGCCAATCGCCAATCGTCAACTGAAGTCAGCTTCTCCCCGTCATGAAAAAAAGGAAATTAATTATGTTGATATAACTGAGTCGCGAAATGTGATGAGCAATAACGGCGTACCCTATATCATAGCAAAAAAAGGAGACTCGTATGAAAAAATTGCGAAGGAATATGAGTTGATGACGTGGTTGATTTACAAATACAACGATGCATCAAAGGATGCTGCCATTAAGGAAGGGCAAATTATTTACATAAAACCCAAGCACAGAAGCACAGACCAGGATTTTTACGTCGTTAAAGAAGGAGATACCATGCAAAGCATATCACAACAATTCGGCATTAAAATGAAAATGTTGTATAAAAGAAATAAGCTGGAAAAGGGAACTGAAGTGCAGGCAGGTGAGAAGCTTTGGCTGAATAAGAATAAAACTTAAAAATTATTTATACACACGAATAGCTTGAGATTCGTACATTGGTATAGATTCGTAATTCGTAGATAATTTATTTGCTTCTGGCTTTTTTGAACACGATAGTATAAAATGCAAGGAAAAAATACTTCATGTCGGTGAGGAGAGGATGCTTTTCATAAGCTTCCAAATATTTCATTTCTGACTTCATAATATCATCAAGTGACTTGGGCAAATCCACATAAAACGGAGGAATTAAACCGGGTTTATGATGAATTCGTTTTTCACGAAGCTCTTCAGAATATAAACTCAGATAATGCGAACTAAGAGGCCGGACACCTACAAATTTCAAATCCCCTTTAAGAAGATTGATAATCATAGGCAATTCATCAATCCAATATTTTCTGAAGAATCTGCCTAATGTAGAAACGCGAAAATCATCTTTCATCTTTCCACCTTCAGCAAGATTGTTCTTTTCATATACATAATGCTGAAGATATTCAGAATAAGCATCCATGGTTCTTAACTTGTACACATAAATGATCTTGCCATCCTTTCCGTGTCTGCGCATTTTAAAGATCGCACCATATTTGGCATTATGATTTGCGATTGGCTTTCTGATTTTTCTGAATACAAAATAAATTTTATTGTTAATTCGTTTCTCATCTACGTATTGAAAGCCACAGGCATACAGGCGACCCATTACTTCGGTCTTCGACATAACAGGCGTTCTTCCTCCTGTCAGATAAAAATAAATATCAGACGTTATAGGCAGCTTAGGAAACAGGCGATGAAAAATGAAGAAGCTTACATACATGAAATGGCTAAGAACAGGCGGGAAGGTTTTAAATATTTTTTGTTTTCCGATGTTCTTTGGCTCAACACAACATCCGAACAAGCCATCCGTTACCAGCTTATTGTTGACTACGCAGAAAAAAGTATTGATTTCTTTCAGATCATTAATACTTCTCAGATTAATGATGGAGTTCATATTGTCATGCAAAGCTTCAACAACCAGACCGGTAGAAGCCCTGAGAATACTTGTCTGACTGCTGTTTAATTCAATATGCTGACCAAAAAAAATGCGTGTATGCTTTTTCCATCCCGCCGATCTTCTCCAGCAATGGTTTTTTAGGATACTTGCGAAGCAACTTGGTTTTTACAAGGCTATAATCAACATCTATGGAAGCTACCGCGCCCTGACCCTGCATCATGGATGATCCCAATCGTGCACCAAATTTTAAATAAAACAGTTCTCGGTAATTTTTCCTCATTCCAGATTGTTTAGAAAATTGAATGTTTGTGTAAATATACATTCAAAATTTCCAAAAATGTATTTTATTTTGTCATTTGCCCATTATAAGGGCTAAACATCTTTTTTTGTGGGGTGAATGTGTAAAATAGGTCAACGATTGTAGCTTGCTACTTCTTCCATGCCATTTTCACACATCATACTCTTATAATTTTCCATGTTTTGCTTACGCGAGAACAGGGCTAACTTTAAAGAGCGTTTGTAAACTTTACAGCGCGAAAGTACCATAAAAATTTTATTAACCAAGTACTGTTGAAAAATATAACAGTAATTTGTTGAAAAAGACACTGTTTCATTACAAAGCGGCTAAAAAATCGAGAAATAGGGGGCTTTAAAAACCGTGTGAATACGTGCCGAAAATCTACCTGCCTTGCAAAAACATTCTCTTAATAATAACCTTATCCTCGTTTACAACCGTTACAATTATATAAGCATTTTCATCGTTGCTGATCTCTTTGATGTAAATGCTGTTTTTATTATACTTCTCAATGCTCAACAACTGACCAAGCAAGTTATGAATCTCTATTATAGCGCTTACAACCTGCGTATTTGTAAAATCAATGAAGAATTTGTTTTGGTTGCTCCACATGTTGATTTCAGAATTATGAAGTATTGGCGAAATTCCAGTTGATGAGCAAAGGTTTGGAATAGAGGAAGAGTTGCGCGGAGCAGGAGTTCCTTTAGTAAAATCTGAAGAGTTATTATCTGTATCAATGCAGCCATTTGATGCTCTTATATCACTCTCTGTATTACTTGGTGCAGGAGCCACACCTGCTCCTTCGTAACAATCCGCTGTTGTTCCATAGCCAACCAAATCAATGATTGAAATACTGGAAGGACATGCACTGCTCAGGATTGTTGAATTATTTACGAGTGCCACTTTACCTTCTGTGGCTGACATATTAGTGGTGCCAATAGCATCGGGAGTCGGTAAAGTCAATCCGATTGCACCGCCCGAATACAGTTGAACTAAATAGTAATCTCCCGCATTAATGACGCCGGAAAGAGTTGTGGAATGCCATGAGGCACTCGTGGCCGCAGCATATTGTATAGACCAACCCGTTATATTAACAGGTGAAGTGGATGCATTAAAGAGTTCAACAAAATCATTCTGATAGACGGCGCCGCTGTTGCCTCCGCCGCCATAGACCTGGCTTATGCTGATGGTTGATGAAATAGCAGATGCCTCGTGATTCTTAAGCGTAAACAAAGAAGTCAGGGACAGCATGAACATAAGTAGGTTTGTTTTCATGATTCAAAAATAGGAAATTGTTTACTAAATCCTAAAAAAGAAAATAAAAAATAATAAGTTAAACAATCGCAAAGCGTCCTTATCTTGCCATTCGAAAATAATAAAAAATGCTGTTTAAAGTTAAAATATATAATGCATGCATTCAACAACTGCATGAGAAAATTGCATACCTGCAAGCCGCATTGAACGATCTAACGCAGGGATCTGAGAATGATTCTAAAAGTTCAGCCGGAGATAAACATGAAACTTCCCGCGCTATGATGCAAATAGAACATGAAAAAATAAGCAGGCAACTAAGTGATGCTTTATTACAAAAAACAACTATAGAACAAATAGATATTGCAAAGCAATCCCCTGTTGTTGAAACAGGCAGCTTGTTAAAAACAAATAAAGGTCATCTATTTATGATTGCTGCATTAGGCAAAATAAATGTGGATGGAACAGAAGTTATTACTCTTTCAATGCAATCTCCTTTAGGGCAAAAGCTTGCGGGATTGAGAACAGGCAATACTGCTGAAATAAACGGAACGCAATATATAATTGAGGAAGTGTTATAAACTCAGCTTCGCTATTCGCCGGACAATATACCTCTTTTCTTACTTTCGTTGCACTTAATTTTTACAATGATCATCCGTGAAGATTTTTCCTTACAAAAGCTGAACACCTTTGGGATTGATGTTGCAGCGAAGTATTTTGCTGAAGTCAGCACAAGAGAAGAGTTAAAAGAAATTATCACCGAAAAGAAGTTTGTAGGTGAAGCAAAACTTATTCTTGGCGGAGGAAGCAACATTCTGTTTACAAAAAACTTTAATGGATTAGTCATTAATAACCTGCTTCAAGGCGTTGAAATTATTGAAGAGAATGATTCCACCGTTTTGATAAAAGCAGGTGCAGGTATTATATGGCATGATCTGGTACTGTTTTCCATAGGAAAGAATTTAGGCGGCATTGAAAACCTCTCACTTATACCAGGTCGTGTTGGTGCCGCACCCATTCAGAATATAGGCGCTTATGGTGTGGAGTTAAAGTATACTTTTCATGAGCTTGCCGCCATTCATCTTTCAAGCGGAGAAGAAAAAACATTTTCATTGGAAGATTGCAAATTCGCGTACCGCAACAGCATCTTTAAAAATGAAGCAAAGAATCAATATATAATTATTTCCGTTACATTGAAGCTTAACAGAAACCCGAAGTTCAACATAAGCTATGGAGCCATTGAGCAGGAATTGAAAGCAATGAATGTTACTGATCTTTCAGTCAAAGCTATCAGTGAAGCAGTTTGCAACATCAGAAGGAGCAAACTGCCCGATCCCTCAGTAATCGGCAATGCAGGAAGCTTTTTCAAGAACCCTGAAGTGCCGGAACAGAAATACAAAGAGTTAAAGGCCGGTTATTCTGATATGGTCGCTTACCCTACATCAACAGGAAACATGAAGCTTGCTGCAGGATGGATGATTGAGCAATGCGGTTGGAAAGGCAAGCAAGTTGGTAATGTTGGAATGCACAAACAGCAGGCACTAGTGTTAGTGAATTACGGCAAAGCAACAGCAGACGAGTTATATCAACATGCCTTGCGTGTGCAGAAAAGCGTGGAAGAAAAGTTTGGAGTATTGCTGGAGATGGAAGTGAATATAGTTTGAGCAAACTACATCAGCCTTTTTAAGGCAGTCGAAGTTTCATTGTGCAACCGGATTAAGTCTTCGATAAGTAAATCCAGCCCCTGCATATCCCCTGCCCTTCCTTTCACTTCGATCTTTTTGCAGGTGTCGGCAAACAAAGCAGCGCCAAGATTTAACGCAGAGCCTTTTAGCTTGTGAGCAGAAGCGCCCATCTTCTGCAATTCTTTGTCGTGATAATAATGCTGTATCTCTTCAATTAGTGTAGGTGCTTGCTTCAGGAACATATTGATGACCATGCTAAAAAACTGGGGATCCACCTTACGATTCAATTCTCTCAGACGATTCAATGCACTTGGATCAATCAGCTTCAGGGATGGTTCTTCAGTAGCGATAGCTGCCGCAGTTATTGATTTCCTTCTGCCCCACTTGTTAATGGCAGTCACAATATCATCTATCATGATGGGCTTGCTGATGTAATCATCCATACCTGCTGCAATGCATTTTTCCTTATCTCCCTCCAATGCAAAAGCCGTCATCGCGATAATGATTGGCCTTGGCCTTTTCTCAAATTCCTTTAAAAGATGTTGAGTGGCTTCGTAGCCATCCATTTCAGGCATCTGTATGTCCATGAAGATCATATCATAAAACTGCTGCTTCGTTTTATTGACAACTTCAAGACCGTTGTTCGCTATATCAATAGTGTATCCTAAGCTTTCAAACAAGCTGGCGGCGACTTTCTGGTTGATGATATTATCTTCTGCCACAAGTATGCGAAGATGAATTTTTTTCGCAATGTCCTTTTCAGTATTCGCTAATTCCGCCTGATGATAGTTGCGTTGATGGTCTTCAATAGAGAATACACTGATCATCACATCCAGCACTTTCGAACGGTCGTAATGCGAAGGTATTACGGCGGAAACATGTTGCGCAGAAAAGAGTCCGTTCAATGTGGCGGTAGTAGCCGCATTGAATACAATAAGAGGTAATTCTGCTTTACTGCGAAGTCTTCTTATCGCATTAATAATGTCAATGGCTTTAGTCTTAGCGTGAGAGGCATCCACGACCACTAAATCAAAATGTTCGTTATTACGAATGAGCGTGATTGCCTTGTCAGCCGATTCACTCAACTGCGGAAACATACCCCACTGTTGCAGATAACCGGAGAAAATAGTTGCCTCCTGCTTGTTATCGCTGATCAGCAACACGCGTGAATTGATCAGCTGGTTAACGCCGCTTCGTATATATTTAGGCCGCTCAGAGGCAGGCGCTTCCTTGGTTCGGATAGTGAAGAAGAAGGTGGAACCGCTTCCGTAAGTGCTTTGCACCCATATCTCTCCTCCCATCAAAGTAACAAGGTTTTTGCTGATGGCAAGTCCAAGCCCGGTGCCTCCGAATATTTTTGCTGTGGAAGAATCAACCTGTGAGAAAGATGCAAAGAGTCGGTTAATCTTATCTGCAGGAATTCCAATGCCCGTATCTTTCACCGCAAATTGCACTTGCATATTTTCTCCGCCATTTCCAACTTTAGAAACCATTAATGTAATTTTTCCACGCTCTGTAAACTTCACTGCATTGGAAACAAGGTTGAGAAGAATTTGACGCAACCGTGTAATGTCTCCCATGATGAATTGCGGAACGCCTTGTTCAAAGACACTCTCCAGCTTCAGGTTCTTCTCCATCGCTTTTGAAGAAAGCAGTTCAAAGGTTTCTGAAATGCAGCGTTTCAGATCGAAGGCTTTGTTCTCCAACTCCATCTTCTCTGATTCGAGTTTGGAATAATCAAGCACATCATTCACAACATTTAGCAATGCCTCACCGCTCAATAAGATGGAATGCACAAACTCGCGTTGCTTGGGAGTCAGATTAGTGGCATTAAGAAGATTTGTCATGCCTATCACGCCGTTCAACGGAGTTCTAATCTCATGGCTCATGGTAGCAAGGAAGCCTGATTTGGCTTGTGTGGCAGATTCGGCTTTCCTGCGCGCCTCAATCAGCTCCGCTTCGTATTTTTTTCTGTCCGTTATGTCTTTGACAAAATAAGCAACACCAACGACCGTATTATCTTCCGCATGAATGGGATTTGCCTGCAACTCAATGTCAAAAGCTCTTCCATTAACATTGTCGAAATGCTGTTCAACAACAAATTGATTGCCTGCAAGAGCCTTTGTATGAATGTCAATCCAAAGCTGGCGGAACTGGTCGGGCAAAATATTTTTCAGACTATATCCGGTTTCAATGCTAATACCGGTCAAAGCAAATATTTTATTGCTGATGGAGGAGTTAAGCGCCATGATACAATGACGCCTGTCAACAGAGATAATCGGATCAGGCGAACTTTCCAGCAACGCTGTGAGGTTACTCTTGCTATCATACAACGACTTTTCAATACGCTTGCGTTGGGTAATGTTTTCAATCATCAGGATGGCATACATCGGCGCTCCATCGTTATCGTGAATCACAGAAGTGGTTGTACTCATCCACATCACCTGCCTGCTCTTGCTGTAGAAACGTTTTTCCTTTTTGCTGTAAGGCACATCGCGTTTGAAAAGCGTCATCATGCTCTTCGTCTCCTGTTCTGTATTTTCGCTATACGTAATTTCAAGAAAAGTCATCTGCTTCAATTCTTCTTCCGTGTAACCTAGCGTTTCGGCAAAAATGTTATTGGCTTTCAGGAATTTAAAATCAAGTCCAATCATTGCCATACCAAAATGACCATCTTCAAATATTCTCCTGAATCTTTCTTCTTCTTCACGCAGATTCTGTGCTTCAATTTTCTCATCAATGATGTGTGTAATGTCACAGATGCGCACAAGCAACACTCTCTTGTTGTCAATGTGCAGCAAGCTGGCATGGAGATCACCGAAAAAACGATTGTCCTGTTTGGTTATATATTCCACTTCCGCTTCCATCTGTCCCTTTCTTTCGAGATCTGTTTTCTTCTGCTTTTTTGTTTCGTTGCTCCAGGGTTCTTTTTGCAAAGTGGCAAGATCAATTCCGATAAGCTGGCTTTTTATGTTTGTTTGAAAAAGCTTCAAGGCTGTGTCGTTGCAATCAACTGTAGTGCCGGTGGCAGGATTAATTATAAAATAAGCATCGGGTGATTGATTGAATAACTGTTGAAAGATGTTTGGTTGGGTTAAGTCTTCAGCTTTGCCGCTCTTCTGCGTTAGTTGAGCTAATTGAAAAAAGTAAAGCTTGCCGAGTAAAGAAACCAGCAGTGCACTGAAAACAGTGGCGAAGAAGATATTCGGATTGATATATAGCGCATGATGATGCGGATTAAAAAGTTTTTCTATCGGGACTTCCTTAATGGAAGGAATCAACAACAGAACGAAAGCAAAAAGAACAGTAACAAAAATGTTGAAGTATAACAACCGGTTAATCTTTGTGAATTGAAGATTGCCTGCTACCACCAACACACACATCGCAACCAAAAGCTCCTGCCTGTAATAATTCACCATGGCTTCGCCAAGCAAATGAGCGGTGAGTAAATAATACAACCCGTGAACAATATCCCCGGTGTGTTCTTCAACAAATTTCATGCTTTGCGAAAATGCAGCAACGAGCAAAAGAACGGAGGCAACAAAGGCAAAGTTGAATACGAACGGTTTGAATGGAATCAGCCACGTGATGCCGGCATAATACAGCAAACCATAAAGCAGTGCACCAACTAACAATTGCGTACGCAATGCGTTAGGGTTGTTGCCTGATTTAGTGACTAAATCCGTATGGTTAAACTTGTCTTGCATAAATCGCGTTTGTCCCGCTTTTACGGGATATTCTTTTAAGCTATAATTATAGTGATAAACAAGAGGATGGGTTCTGTTTTATGTCAATCAGTTTGACGCAAAATCACTGTAAATATTACAGCTATTTCCTCTTCCATTTTTGAAGCCAGTGTCCTTTCCTTTAAGGCAGATATTTAGGACAGATTCATAAAATCTGTCAAAATTTAGCATTTGGGAGCACTTTTGAAGCAAAACACGAGTGAAAAAGTAAGAAAAGATTTCTAAACTGCAACAAACAGGGCTTTTGACTCCCTTGTCTTGCAAGAAAAACAATCTTTTTGATACAAAATCTTACATTTTTCATAGCTCTTCCTTCAGGAAAGAAATAAGCTCGGCAACGTTATTTTCAGAAAAATCGAACTTAACGCCTGCTGTTTCATAAAACTTCGGAATAGAGGTTGTGTGCCCGAGTTTCAACGCATTAAGGTATTGCTGCAATGTTTTTTCAGGATCTTTCCTGTAGTTTCTCCAGATGGCAATGGCGCCCAATTGTGCAAAACCATATTCGATGTAATAAAAAGGAACCTCATATATATGAAGCTGTTTCTGCCATAAGTTCTCCCGTGCTTTCTCCTCCCCTTTCCAGTCAATCACCTTGCTGCCAAATTGCTTATGGCAATTCATCCATGCATCCGTTCGCTCGGCAACAGTTTGTTGCGGATATTCATACAACCAGTGCTGGTATTTATCAATGCAGGCAATCCATGGTAATCCGCCAATAACATCCTCTAATTGTTCACGCTTTGCGCGTTTCAGGTCTTCTTTGTTTTCAAAAAACAAACCCCAATGTTCCATAGAGATCAGCTCCATGCTCATGGATGCAACCTCAGCAACTTCAGAAGGCAATTCTTTGAAGTTAACAAAATCAAGTTCATGGTTCAAGATAGAATGAACAGCGTGGCCTCCCTCATGCATCATCGTTACCAGATCACGCAATGAAGATGTAGCATTCATAAAAATAAACGGAACGCCTGTTTCATACAACGGGTAATTAAATCCTCCGGGCGCTTTGCCAACCCGGGATTCAAGATCAAGATGACGCATCGTATGCAGCGTGCTCATACACTCGCCTAAAAACGGATTCACTTCTGCGAAGCAGGCAATGGATTTGTCAATCAGTTGCTTTGAATCAGCAAATGGTTTTAAATCGGGCTTACCTGTCTGATCAACTTCCGTATCCCATGGCTTATATGCATCCAGCTTCATGGCTGACTTGCGCTCGCTGTCAATCATCTCGATAACAGGCACAACAACCTTTACAACCGCTTCATGAAAACGAAAACAATCTTCCTTGGTATAATCGAAACGATGAAGCTCGTCAAACTTATAATCGCGGTAGTTTTTATAACCTGCATTGTTGGCAATGCTGGTACGCGTTTCAAGCAAGGATGAAAATAATTCGTTTAGCTTATCTTTATCTTTTAATCTTCGTGTTGCGATCTTGTGATAAATTTCCTCACGCAGCTTGCGATCGGGATTCTTCAGCAAATTCGCAGCCTGCGGCAATGTCAGCGTCTTTCCATTGTACTCAACAGACATCTCTGCAACTACCTCACCGTATTTCTGTTCATCACTTTCCTCTTTTGCAATGAGCGGAATATTTTCTTCCCTGAAAATCTTAATATCATTCTTTATTCCTTTCAGGTAATTATCAAAACGATGATCGTTGAGCTGTGCAGCAAACGGGCTGTTATTTATTTTCAGGTTGAGGCGATTGGTGAAGGGCGCAATCTTTGGCGAAATCTCATTGATGAAAAACTCAAATGCTTTGGAAGCCTCTTTATCCTGTGTGTTGCAATTGGTTTTGATGTAACGCCAGCCAAGCTCTTCGCTCAGCATGCTTTCCAGCTCGCTCCTGTCATTCAGCCATTTCTTTAAATCTCCTGCTGAAGCAATCTCTCTCTTTTCTATATCAATAAAATATTTTTCAACGGAAGAAAAACTTTCAACCTTTAAATCTTTAGGAAGAAACGTTCTTTTAGCAGCAGCCGGAGCTTCTGCAAGTTCATTAATCATATTTAAAATTATTATTTCGCCAAATAACGAATTTGTACGAATTTACGAATCGATTAAATGCACGATTCATTATTCGCATATTTGTACAAATTCGTTATTCGAAGGTTAAACTTTCTTTCTCGTCTTCACCTGTTTGGCCATGCCATGCTCCTGTGTTTTTGGACCATGCCCTTCATGCGTCTTATGAATCTGCTTTTCGGGTTCACCTTTCAAATCCACTTTTGATTCGCCTTCAGCAGGTTCTTCTATCTTGCTGAAATCAATTTTGTCTTTCAACAAGTTATACCAGGTCACGATCTTTTTAATGTGCGATGTATATACACGTTCCTCATTATAAGTAGGAACAATCGTTTTGAAATATGCTTTCAATGCCTTCTCATCTCCTTTCGGATCAGGCACAGCGCCTTCATGCTCCTTCATCTTTTTAAAAACTTCGGTCAGCGGCATATCATCGCCTGTTGTAAAAATGCCAACTTCTACAAGGAATGAAGGAGGTTGCGTTCCCGAAGCGCTCACAGATGTCCTCTTGCCATCAATCAATGATTCAACAATATAGCCGCCTTTGCCGGGGGCAACCACTTTATACAGTCCGGGCATTCCGCTCACTGATACAATATCTTTAAGTTCCATAGTTTAAATTTTGGGTAAAGTTAAGGAGTTATACTTTACGTAAACATAATTGCCAAGAATAGTGCCAAGAGAAGAAAGCACAATATTATAATTATAATCCAACGGTGTATTTCCTGCAACATACGTTAGAAGAATTCAGGCTTATGAAACCAGTCGGACAGAAACTAAGGCAATGTGTTGCTGCTTTCCAAGAGGTTTACCTCAAAGCGCCTCTTGATGAACAGCTATCATTTAACATTCAACAACCATAACATTGATCCTTCATGCAATTGGATCAATTCCAGCCGCATTCATTCAATTTTGAATAGTAATCACAATTTAGTTACCCATCCCTATCCCGTGGTTACAGGTAATCATCAAATGGCTACCCTTCCCTATTGTATGTTTACCGGTAATCTCGAAATGGTTACTGACCATCACATTGTAGTTACCGGTAACCACGAAATGGATCACCACGCTTTAGGTGAAATTATGAGTAACCACAAAGAGTTTACCATCCATCACATTGTAATTATCGGTAATCACCATTTGGTTATCTGTAATCACGATGTGATTACAGGTCATTTTTGCCTGGTTTCGCGGATTTTGAATGAAAAAACGCATACTCCAGACTTAATTACTTAAAACCAGGTTGCTGGTTTTGTGAACCGGAAGACGAATGCCATGATTGGCTGTTTGTTTACATTATTATATTTTCGGTTAAAAAAAAGAGAATCAAGAAAGTCTTGCAGAATAGTTTTTTTGAGTTGCTTTAATCCTACCAAAACAGGTGGGATTATGACAACTTTTATTACTTTTATTGCGAGAATATAAATGTCGAGTGCGATGCTTTGACGATAGTAAGAATACCGACAGCGAGTAAGCATCTCCATTATGATGAATAAATTGTTTCTTCTATGTATAGTGACTTTTCTTTTGTTTGTTGCATCGTGTAATCAAAATGGAAATACTAATTCTTCTTCAAACAATACCGATTCAGTTAATACTAAAGTAGAAAGCATACGAGATACAATTTTACCATGCGATGCCATGCTTTGGGAGCATGTCTATCACGCTTCACGTTTAGAAGTGATTGAGAAATGTAAAAAGGTAACAGGAGTTATCTACGATAAAAGAAGAGAAAAAGACGGCGATTGGCATATCCAACTATTATTAGATGCAGGACAGGAGAATTTGCTGAATGATAAAAATATTAGCAAGCAAAAAGGTTGTTTGGTGATTGAAGCGGTTTGCGTGAATAAAGTAACTCAATTGGATGCGATTTCTTCTTGTGAAGTTTTTGCGAATCATGTGTTAATACCCAGTGAAGGGGAGCATGTTTCCGTTATAGGTTCTTACGTATTCGACAAACAGCATGGATGGAACGAAATTCATCCGATTACTTCTATTGAAATTATCAATTAAAAAAAACATGAAATAAAGTATAACTCTTAGCACAGCTCGGGTTATGGAGGCAGTTTTTACTCATCAAATAAATTCATTATGGAAGCCATAGAATTATTAAAATCGTCTTTAATAAAATATTCTCTCATCTCTGATCTCATAAGTGAGAAGGATGTGGAAAAGTGGGTTGAAAAATTGAATGGATTTAAAGACATAAATAATGAATATGTTTATAAAGTTAATTTCAATATTCTAACTTCCCTTATTGCACAGAACCAAATTATTAATTCTGATATTAATCCCGCCTTTAATCTTTTAAATTATTTAGAGGACTCTCTTAAAATATTTCCTGAACTAAAGAAATCAAATGAATTCAAACGAAACATCAAGTCATTAGATGATTTTTCTTTTTTTTCTTTTCTCTCCGAGTTATCGTTAGCAAGGCATCTTAAATGTAATGGATTCGAAGTAAGGTTTAATAAAAACTATGAGAGATTAAAAAATGGCAAATCAAAACCAAAGAATGTTGATATTGAGGCCATAGATAGAACTGGGAGAACAACTTACTTTGAAGTGTATTCTCCATTTAAAAAGGCTCAAGAGGAAGGTTTTCTGGATATACAAAGCATTGGTGATAGTTTTGAAAAAAAAATAGAAGAGAAACAGTATGATAAATTTGATGGATTACTTCCTGAACAATTGAATGGAAAAATAATATTAGCCATTAACTTTATTTATGATGAAGAATTCAGTGTCCTCATGACAGCATTAACTAAAAATCATTTTCGGAGGTTTGAGAATATTATTCATAAGGAAATTGATGGACTTCTATTCTTTTTTCACGATATAGCAAAAAATGAAAATGCTCAATTTTATTCTTGGTATTTTAAAAATAAACTTGAATAACTAAAATATAAAGTCAACTAAATTATGTCTCTGAGCAATCTTCCGCCTAAAATATCAATAGAATATTTTATTGATCTTAAAAATATTTCTAATCAATCTTCAGTTTTTATTGAAAACTTACAGTTATTCGGATATCTCTTCGGAAGTTAGTAATGAAGCATTTCCTGAGGTGGAAAATAAAGAAATTAAAATTACCAATTCAATACAATCAAATTCCTTAGATGAAGTTATTGAAGAACTGAATTCTTTGATAGGTCTTCGCCAAGTAAAGCAAGAGGTACATTCATTGGTCAACTTTATTAAAGTTCAAAAAGCAAGAGTAGAATCGGGCTTAAAATCTTCTTCAGTTTCTTACCACTGTGTTTTCTCTGGTAATCCGGGTACAGGAAAAACAACCATTGCGCGAATTGTTGCGCAGATTTACAAATGTTTGGGAGTAATTACTCAAGGACAACTCATAGAAACGGATAGGTCTAAGTTGATTGGCGAATGGGAAGGGCAAACAGCAGTCAAGACAAATAAAGTTGTTGATTCAGCAATTAATGGAATTTTATTTATTGATGAAGCATATTCTTTAGTAGGAAGTACGCAAGATGATTTCGGTAAAGAAGCAGTTGCAACTTTAATAAAAAGAATGGAAGATGACAGAGACAAATTAATTGTAATTGTTGCAGGATATACCAACGAAATGAAAACATTCATTGACACAAATCCTGGGTTTAAATCACGCTTTAACAGGTATATTGAGTTTGCAGATTATTCGCCTGACGAGTTGCTTGCAATTTTTAAACTTGAATGTTCCAAACAAGATTATAAATTAAATGAGGACGCAGAAAAAAAATTAACGGAGCTTTTTAATACAGCTTGGACAAATCGAGATAGAACATTTGGCAATGGGCGACTTGCAAGAAACATTTTTGAGAAAGCTTTGGAAGAACAAGCAAACAGGATTTCAAACAATCCTACTCCCAATAAAGAAACGCTGGAGACTATTACAACAGACGATATTCCTGAATTCGTATAACAACACTTCGGTAATATGACCTTAAACCTCTATTATTGCAAACACCCAACAATGGACAACAAAAAACTACAAATAAAAAAATTAGCTGAACATGATTTGTTGCTTTTTAAAAAACTCATTCAACTGTTTCACAAAGTTTTTGAAATGGAAAATGCTTTAACTGCAAACGAGGCTTATTTAAAAACCCTCTTACCGAAACGCAGCTTCATTGTTTATGCCGCTGTTTACGAAAATGAAGTTGTAGGCGGACTGACGGCGTATGAATTGCCTATGTATTATTCGGAAGGTTCCGAATTATATATCTATGACATAGCTGTCAAATCTGAATTTCAAAGAAAAGGTGTTGGCAAACAAATACTTTTATCTCTTAAAGAATATTGCAGGCAAAATGGAATAAAAGAAATGTTCGTAGAGGCGCATGAAGAAGATAAACATGCTGTTGATTTTTACCATTCAAGCGGCGGGCAAGCGGAGAAGGTGGTTCATTTCAACTTTTTAGTTGAGGGAAAGGGATAGTTTATTTATGTTTCCTGCTTAGTTGAAGATTATTTCTTTTTGCGTTTCGCAGCTACACCAGCATACTTTACGGTTGGTTCTTTAGCAACAAGAGACCCGACTTTCCTTCCTCTCGTTGTATAAGCTTTGTGTCCTGCACGGTTTCTTCTTATGCCGGGTTTGCGCGTAGCGGATTTTAACTTGTAAGGGCGGTTAAAAGCATCCTGCCGTACTTTAAAACGCTCAGCTAATTTGCGGATGATCTCCTTGCTCATTCCTTTTTTATAATTCAAAATATCTGAAACCAGTCCTTTGCTTACACCAAGCAGCGCAGCCATATCCACTGCTTTCAATTTAGCGTCCGCCATAAATGATTTCAGTAAAAGAACAGGGGCAATAGCCGCATCATCCAGTGTATTGTGCTCGTCATCGTATTTTTCAATTAACAATGAAAGTAAATCAATTTCATCACTGACTGTTTTGCTTTTAGAGCCGCTGTCAAGCAATTCTTCCACGCGCCTGCAATAGCCGTTATATTGCGTTTCACTCTTAATAATACTTATTTTAACTGCTTCCATTTTAAACCTGTTTAATAATCCTGCACGGTATATTGCCTGTTCTTTCTGCATAATTCATCGTATTCCGCATGTGTACCAAGCCACTTAATATATAGATGTACAGATGTATCAGTAAACCAATATTTGCAAATCATTCTGTAATTATTTCCTGCTATATTAAAAACTACCCTGTCGCTTCCATTGCCTAATAAATCTGCTGAAGGATAAGTATTAAGAATACCATTCGGCTCCTCCCAATCTGCCTGTCGCAGATTCTTATGCCACTGAGTCAGCGGAGTTTTGCTTCTCGCATTGTTTCGTGCGTATTTCTCAATCGTACTCTTTTTTAATAAACGAACTCTCATGCAAATATACGGAAATTATTTTAAGAAGTTCACATTTAGTGAACTTTGTTTGCCTTCATTTTTGTATTAATGCATCACTGTCATCCTGTGCGTTTCGGAAGACCCGTCAACGGCCAGTCGGTAAAAATAAATGCCGTTCCTCCATTGGCTCATGTCAATATTCGCTTCATGTGTTCCCTGTGATAGCCTTTCATTTAGCAGCGTTATCACTTTTTGTCCGACAGCATTATATATCTCAAGCGATGCATTACCGGCGGCAGGTAATGAAAACTGAATGGTTGTTGTTTTGTTTGCAGGGTTCGGATAATTAGTCAATGAATAAACGTAAGGTGATGGTTGCCATACAGGCAGCAAATTATATTTTGCCTGTGCTAAATCAGCGCTCGTTTGAAGCCCTGTAAGATTGCTGTCGGCAAGCAATGCAAAAGCCACTTTTATTGAATCGCCGATATTAATGGAGAACGGGCCGGAACTTACTACGTCGCATATATCGTTGCCTTGACCGTTGATTCCCGCATTCGCGCGGTTTGTGCTCAAGGTTTGGTATTTCAAGGCAGTCGTATAACCACCGGAATACACATCTACACCGCCGCCACCGCCTGCAATATTATCAATGGCATAGTGCACCACATTGCCGGGTGTCAGCAATTCAATGCCTGCATATAACCCACCCGTGTCGGTATTAAAAGCATAGCCCATTCTTCGTGCGGCATCAAGTGAAGCACGGTTGTGGTTGTAATTCTGTATGTCCCAGTCAGCAAAAATTCCTGCATACAAATTATTCAATGATGCAGTTCCCTTATTCTTTATAACATATTCAACAATGACATATTTACGATTCGGAACTGCTGACCATGCATAGCTGCGATGTGTAACAAGCACGCCCAATGTGCTGTCTCTCGCGAGTGCATCATTGAATTGCCCGAAGAGATCAAAGTCAGAAACAACGGAAGGAATTACTTTTCTCACCGTACTCACCGAACTGAAATCATTATCGTAATTACCATTAGGTGCGCTCCTGTCCATATCAGAAACCTTGGTTGGGGAGATTCCTATCATCAAACCCGCCTCAGTAAGAATACTGGTGCTGTCTATGTATGAAAATCCAAGACCCTGCAACTGGCTGATGTCATTATATCCGATGCGACCTTTGCTGGTAATGGTTGTTATTGCGTCATTTACGCTCACGTTAATGTAATCGGCATTTACAATTTCGTTGAACCATTGATGGTCGCTGTAGGAAGTGGCATTGAATGTAAGCTCAAAATAAATGGTTGTATCAATGGGAACTCCCGGAAGAATCTTTACCTTGAAAACAGACGCATAATTAGAAGCAGTATCCAGTGTGCTAAGATTTCCTGCATTGAATGTTCCTTGTAATATTTGCACATAAGGAGAAGGTGATGAAAGGGTAACAGATAGATTAGATACCGGATCAAGAAAATTGGTAAACAGAGCAACGATGTGGAGTGTATCGCCGGGTACAAAAAGATCATCACTATTATCAATAGTAGTTATTTTACTGCATCGGACGGAAACAGCATTGGGCGCAAGCGAGTTACCCATGTTGATTCTACCTCTTCCTAACTTTAATTGATAGCCGGCATTGCCGGACACAGTGTCAATGTTATCGCAGGTAACACGCAGGCGCTCACCAACCTGCTCGGCAGAATAGGAGAGAAAATGAGATTTAATAATTGCTGCTGCGCCTGCTGCAATGGGAGATGCCATCGAGGTACCGCTCATCAGTGTATATGCACTGTCATAAACTGTGGAATATATATTCTCACCCGGCGCACTCACATCCACAGTGTAGTTATAATTGGATGTACCACTTTTCACATCACCACTTGTTACATTGGCAACAGAAATTACATGATCGTATGAGGCGGGATAAAATGGTTCATCGGCATTGTCATTTCCTGCAGCAGCTATGACTAAAGCATTTTTATTTATGGTGGCATAGTTTACAATGTCTTGTTCAAAATTAGCGCCTGCCACATCTCCCCAGGAACAATTAATAATGCTGCATCCGTGATCGGCTGCATATACAATTCCTTCATAGCCCATGGTAAGCACACCGGAAGAATCAGAAACCTTTACCGGAAGAAATTTGCACTTAAATCCCGGAGATGCAATGTGAATCCCGTTATCTGTTACCGCATCGGCATCACCTGCTACATGCGAACCGTGAGCAAGTATCCCGGGCCCATCATTATTAGGATCATTATCATTGTTACCGAGATCCCACCCTCGATAATTGTCAATGTATCCGTCATGGTCATCGTCAATTCCGTTAATCGGATCTCCGTAATTGATTTTTACATTGGCAGCCAGATCAGGATGATCCCATTGGCAGCCATCATCCACAATGCCAATAACCACGTTGGTATCGCCCTTTTCAAGATCCCATGCATTCAATGCATTGATCTGGCTGATCTGGTATTGAATAAATCCGAGATCCGGATCATCAGGTGTGTAATTGATCGAAGGAATATAATAAGGGTCAGCATATTCAACATGGCCATCGTTATAAATTAAATGAATGGCTTTCTGAATGTCAACATCACCGGTGTATTTAAAACGGTAGATTAAAGAAATGTCAACATATTCTTCTCCGATCTGATTTCTTGACTCTGCGGGAGGAGTATGCCTTGGAAACATTTTATGGAGCTTGCCGATGCCTAGTTGTGTAAGAATTTTATTTAAGGAAACAATGTTGATGCTCTCGTCATTGCATTGAGCACGAAACTGAGGCTTCACTTTAAACACAATTGTTTTTTCAAAATAATCGCCCTTCTTTATAGTGGAAGGCATCATGAAATGCCCGGAATTTACTTTCTGTTGGCTGAAGCCAGCAAGAAAGAAAAGACTAAAGAAAGAAACTAAAGAAAGAAATTTTAAAGCAAATTTACTCATGTGGAAACCCCTAAAATTAGAGGATGCAAGTTACGAAATTAAAGGCCTCACCCCTACCCCCATAGCCGTCAGGTTAAGCA